>NZ_UGNV01000002.1 GCF_900452395.1 Legionella beliardensis | reverse complement strand
TTGCTAAAGTATGCCACCTGAATAATTTTTTACTTATATAACTATCAACACAGGCTACAGGAAACAATAGACTTACTATGACTCATTTTATTGAAACAGAGAGACTTTACATCCATGCTCCAACTCTTTCGGACATTGATAATTGGCAGACTTTGCATTCTGATCAAGAAACAATGAAATATTTAGGCGGTACCCGTGACCGTGGTACTACTTTGCAATGGTTGAAAAATGATATTGCGCATTATAAAAAACATGGCTTCTGCTTAGGCTCTGTATTTGAGAGAGAAAGTAAAATGTTTATAGGTATAGCTGGTCTTGTCTATTTGAACTACGATGACAACCAACAAGATATAGAAATTGGCTATCAACTGAAGAAAAGTTGTTGGGATAAAGGATATGCAAGTGAACTTGTTCAATCGCTTATTAAATGGGGATTTTTTCATTTAAAGGTAAATAGATTAGTAGCTGTTACACGACCTGATAATCATAAATCGCAGCGTGTATTAGAAAAAGCAAAAATGCAATATGAAGGAAAGATTCAGTTTCACAACAATGAAGAAGATTATCTATTTTATGTGGTTTATAAACAACGTTAATAGAGCTAAATAAAACGACCATTTGACTATAGATGTTATGATATCTCATAAACTTATTCTGTAGTAATTTTATTCGTTCGTTTTTCATTACTAATATTTTGGTGAGATGTTTTGCTGAGGGAAATCCGGGTTAACTCATATGTTAATGTGCTAAATATAAAATGTAATCCGTTGATAAATGTCCTTCAAAATAAAGAATTAACTACCTTCTCCACATACTTATCCACTGATTCTGGGGATAAGGTGTCGAGGCGCGAAATTATCTGATGCAATTATAATCAATAAGTTTTTTCTTTTCGATTTTAGGGTGAGCTAGCATATGCCAGCGCTTTAACTGGCTATTTCCACAAAATAACCTAAACGCAGTATTGTCACGTATATGTTGCTCAGTCGTTCTATCGGTTAAATTAAATAGTTATTACAACAGATAAATACCCAAATGAATACTTACTCGAAGCGATCTACCTATCTACCAAAAGCCCCGCTCAGTACGCTCTAAATAGAGTAATATTAATTCAAGAAGCTCATCCCACCAAGTGACGATCTAAGCGTATAAGTCGATGATCATCGGCGACTTTAATAGCCCGCTATCCCTCTATCAAACCTAGCTACATCTAAACTCATTATTTTTCTTTTTATAAGATGCTTAACAACAAATGCAATAAAAACCTTCTCTTTTGATTGTTTCATAATATAGTGTGTTTGATTAAAATTAATAAACACCCCTTACGCCTTTCAGTCTACTCGACTAGATCATTTCGTGACAGATACTAAAAAGTTAAATTTAAAAAAGGGGTCTATGAACCATATTTATAGATACGTTTTATAAACAGGGTTTATCAACATGATTTATAAAATACCATTTATAAACTAGATTGATAAACCCGATTGATAAGCCATAAGCAAGATAGGGGTCTATGAACCATATTGATAATAATTGTTTAAATATGATTCATTAGAACTAATAAAACTACAATGATAGGGGTTTATAGACCCTTAAATGGTTATGGAATCTGAAAGGGGTTTAATAGTAGTAAAAAGTAGTAGTATTTAAATATTATTACTATTTTTAGGCGCCTACCGATTTTACATCTATGCACATTAGCCAAAACTAATAAAATGATTAAATAACCTTTTGTATAATTTAAGTTCGTATTTTAAAATCTACTCTTTAAATCCACCCTTATTTTTAAAATATAATGCAAGACTATTTAATGATTAAATAGTCTTTTTTAGCTGATAGAATTAAATCATATTCAGATATTATCTGTGTCATAGAGGCTTATAAACCCCTTTGTACACCATATTCCATTATATTCTTAGGTTTAAAAATTGTTTCTGATTCAATTTAAGTATAATTTACAAAAATTGCCTTTGAAAAGATTTACATATCATGAAACATTAATGTATTATTAAAACATAATTTGTTTCACTGGAATAAGGAATACAAAGTGGATGTTTCCCAAATAAAAATTAGTGAACTATCCCGTCTCACAGAGATTAATAAAACTCTTATAAGTCGTTATTTTTAAAGAGGCTTCTGAGCCTCTCGTCACCAGGGTAAATGATTCGCATAGTTGGCTTATCTCCAGAAGCAACAACTCATTTTTACTTGAACATAATAAATACTGCTTTAATAAAGGCGGAGTTATTTTATCAGCAAATTTATGTGGAGGAGTTGGTAAAACAACAGGCACTCACTCTCTAAGCGCATCCGCACGCAGAATTATTCATAGAGATGATCCGATAGTAGTTGTAGATACCGATCCGCAAGGCAGCTTTACAGCTTCTATGTTTGGTGCTCCTGCTGAAGATAACGAACTTATTCTTATTGATTTCCTGGAAGGAAAAACAAAGATTGAAAATATTCTTACCGAAGTTGGTCAAAATGTTTGGTTTATTAAATCTAACCTTAACCAAGTTTATATAGATAAAGTCTTATCTAAGCCTGCTGAGATAAAAAAAGGGATGTTGAATTTTCTATGAAGAAATATTTAGATATTTAGGCGAAAATACAAAAATATTTCAAGATCACACTCCGCAATTATCTAGTATATTTGCTTCAAGTGTTTGTGCCATTTCACAATTGGATAAGAAATTATTAAGATCAGTCCTTATTCCAATGCGTAGTGATAATTATGCTATTGATGGTGCTGAAAAAATTCTTAATGAAATAAATGAACTGCAAGACACCTTCAATTTAGATGATGATATTGATATTCATTGTTACTTTTCAAGTATAGACCGTCGAATCTCGACAACTAGTGAAGCTATAAAAGGAGCAAAGAAAAAAGAAGCAATAATACATTATTTGTGCCCTGTTGTTATTCGATATTGCGCAGAAATCCCAAAAAGTATTCAAAAGTCAAATAATATATATAGTTCTGGTAAGGCAAACAATGCCGCAGAAGATTATCAAGATTTACTTCAATATATCTTCAGTTACACGAAAGATTCTGAGGTTGCTTGATATGGCTAGATTAGATGATCTAATGCCTGAATTTAGGGAAACTAAAAAAGATTTAAGAGCATTAAATACAAATGTAGTTACAGGTGTCAGAAGAAGACCGTGGCTAGACAAAACTGATGATACAGATATTAATAAGGATACTCGATCAATATCATCCCAAACTTATAGTGATGTAGTTAGTATACCCTCTAATAAAGAAGATTTATCAAAGGGGTCTATAAACCATGTTGATAAACCCCCTCTATCTTTTGAAGATTTAAGAAGTAATCCATTACAACTTTTTCGATATCTATACGAGCTTTCTAAACATGAAGATGACAATAATCAAACACCAAGAGTTAGATTAAAAGAAATAATGCTAAAATTAAATATTTCAAAGGACTCTGCTAGGACAGCTCTAAGATTTCTATTACGAGAGAAATTTATACAAAGAATTGCATTTCAGCCAGGACACTTAGGTTGGTCTAGATATAAATTGAATGAAGTGATTTGCCAACAACTACAAAGAGCTATTCAAAAGGGGTTTATAAACCCTTTCGATTTGGATAAAGATATAATCGTTGAAAATCCTAATAAGGGCGGGAATAACTTAAATGATCCTTGGGATGAAGTAGATATTACACCATTAGAAAACATAGGTTTTAATAAAAAACATTTATTACAGGTAAAAAATAAAATAACACCAGAACTTGCTCAGGAATCAATAAATCATTTTAGTTATGGCCTAAAATTTAATAAAAAAACAATAGAGTATTCAAATCCTATTGCTACTCTTATATCGGTATTGAAAAGGGGTGAAGCATGGATTGAGCCCCTTTATAAATCACCTCAAGAATTGTCTCAAATAAAACTCCTTGAAATGAAAAAGGCGGAATCTGAAAGAAAGAAAAAACTTGAAGAAGAATTATATGATCTAAGTCTCAATGAATGGCTAGAAAATTTAAGCGAAGAAAGAAGCAATGAAATAGCTCCGGATAATAGGAAAAAAGGCGATTTAGTTCCTCCAAGAGCTAAACTAACTAGTTATTTTAAAGAAAATGTTTGGCCTGAAAAAAGAAAAGCGTATTTAATCGAAGAATAAAAAATTTAGGAAATTAAGTATTATGTATAACTTAAATTATTTTGAAAAGCTTGCAAATACAGCAATTTTTAGTAAAGAAAAAAAAGAAGTATGGAAGGAAATAGGTAAAGATAGCTTAGCTTTAAGGAAGGATTTATCTAATAAGTCCCACTTTAGTGATACTACTAAAGTAGTGAATTTCAAATCTTGTGAGTAAGCGTTTAGCTCTAGTTGGTTCAGGCATTAAATCAATTTCGCATCTGACAATTGAAGCACAAACCTATATTCAACAAGCAGAATATGTTTTGTATTTAATTAATGAACCAATATTAGAAGATTGGTTAAAACAAAATAGTAAAAAATGCACTTCGCTGGAGCCCATATATTTCTCATGTGATAAAAGAGAATTAGCCTATAAAAAAATATCAATTGAAATTCTAAATTTTTTACAATTTTATAATTTTATTACGGTGGTCATTTATGGTCACCCAACAGTATTTTCATCTCCAGGATTAGAGGCTGTAAAAACTGCAAAAAAAAATAATATTGAAACTGTTATTATACCTGGTATTTCAGCCGAGGATTGTCTTTTTGCTGAATTAGGTATTGATCCTAGCGAAAGTGGCTGTTTTACAATTGAGGCAACCAATTTCTTAATTTCTAACGAGTCTTTAAGTAAATATTCTGATTTAGTTATTTGGCAGCTAGGTATGATAGGAAATTTTACTCCCATCAGAAGTAATAAATTTAGAAATTATATTAATTTAGTTCAGAAAAAGTTATTAGAAATTTATTCCACAAGACATAAAGCTATTTTATACGAAGCTTCTCTATACCCTGGAATCGAATCAAAGATTATTTATTTTCCTATAGAGAAGCTTAATGAACAGGAAGTTAGTACAATTTCAACCTTGTATATACCTGCAGAAAAAGGTGGAGACTTTAATAAAGAAATGTTAGCTAAGTTAAAATTATTAGCAGAGGATATTATATAAATATATTAGGGAATATTATGGATATAATTAAACAATATTTTGCCGATTTCAAAAAATTAAATAACAAATGCAAGTTGTATTTATTTTTTTACATGATTCAATCAATATCATTTGGAATATCTTTCTTTATAGCAATTTTTCTTAATGAATTTTTACTAATCAAACCTGATACTATAAGTTTAATAGTGGGGTTTTTTATAGCTGGAAATTTGGTCGGCTCAAAATTAATTTCAAGTTTTTTAGATAAAAATAATCCCTTTAAATTATCTAGTGCAGCTTTATTCATACAAGCAATTTGCTTTTACCTTATAACCTTTACAAATGTAGTATCAATCCTAGTTATTACTATGTTTATTCTAGGAGCCTCAAGTTATATTTATGTTATCTGTAATGATTATCTAATTACAAATTTATCAGGAGATTTAGAAAGTGAAAGGGCAACTGCTATTAGTTTATTAAATGTCTCATCAAATATAGGGCTGGGTATAGGTGGTGTAATTATTAGCTATATGTCAAAAAACAATCCTGTATTAATGTTCACATTTATCGGCTCAACTCTATTAATTTCTTCTATAGTTTATTATCTAGATAGTAAGAAGTTTTTATATGCACTAAAAAAAGAGCTTCAAGAGCCTTCCTTAACTTGTTTTAATCAAAATTTTTATAGAGTTAGTTTGTTAATAATATTTTTACTTGGTTTAATTTTCGCTCAGCAACGCGTAGGATACTCTCTTTTTTTAACTAACTATTTTAATGAATCTGGAGCAAGTTTTATCTTTTTGTTGAACTCAATTCTTATCATATTTTTTCTACCTACTGTAACTAGATATGCCATAGAAACAAATCAAATTATAACGATGGGCTTTGGGTCATGTATTTTAGGAGTGGGCATGTTTCTACTAAGATATGCATCTCATTCCTTTTCGCTAGTAGTATTTATTTGTCTAATTACCACGTTAGGTGAAATGCTGGGAACTACCTTGTCTCAACTTATTTGTTTTCAAAATGCTTCGGGACATAATAAAGGTAAAGCAATGGGTAATTATAAATTTTTATATTCATTAGGAACAATAATAGGTACTCTTGTTGGTGGTAAAATGCAAATATATTTTAATTCTAATAGTGTCTGGATTTTTTGTGGGATAATAGGAGCTATCTCATTCTTTGTTTGTATATATTACAATCAAAATAAGTATAAATCATTTAATCACCAGCCACAGAGAGTTTAATACACCCTCGAAAAAAATTTGCAGTGCTGGCTGATACGGAATTCTCTGGCATGCAATTTGAGAATGCATAATTAAATCTAATGTCCTTTTGAGCAATCTCGGACGCTAAGGTTATATCAATTCTGGGAGATGTATGAATATAGGTTAGCTCTGTATTCTTTACATGATTTTGTAATATTGATCCTTCCCAAATTCCCCCTTCTTTAATGATAAATAATTTAAATTTTTCAATAATTCTATTTAGATCTTCCATATTTTTTAAAGTACTGATTGTATTTTGTGTTTTAGGAGAAAAAGCTCTAGTAGTTGGGTATTGCATTGAATAATATACGCTTGCCGAATTGTTAGCTAATAAAAAGTATTGGGGTGCGATTATTGTAGGAATATATTTTTTTAATCCATATGAATATGTAAGTGTATGTTGAATTAATTTTAAAGGTGCTAAATCGTCATTAACTATAGGGGCAAGACCTGGAAAAGCAGAGACAGCTATATCTAATATATGCCTAGCGGTATCAGTTAAGTAAGGATTAATACTAAAATTTCCTTTTTCCTGCATTAATGAATATGCAATATCAAAGTAAAATTGATTACGTGTATATTCTGATTCTTTCCAAGCCAATTGAAATAAAAAAGATTTGACATGATTCCATTTAATATCATTAATAATACTATCTATCCAATTTTTTGAAAAATAGATAAGCTGCATATTCCAATTACCTTTATTGGAACTTGCATTAACCATGTCTTTAAAAAGTTGCCAATGATCATAAGGTCCTGATGGAAGTTTACTAAGAACACCAATTTCCCTTTCTAATTTTCTAAATGAGGTATTACAAGTCAAATATGGTAAGGAAAAAATAGTTCTAGCTCCCGCTGAAGCATTCAAAATACTATTTGGAGCATAGGGTAGAGGCTTATATTCGCTTAAAAATCTAGTAAAGTTAAAAAAATTACCTGGCTTCATAATTGCGATTGGAATTGTTCTATTCTTTTCTGGGAGATCAACAAAAAACTCCATGCTTTTATTTAAAACCATTCCCAGAGGTGAGCTATCTGACCCATACCCTAAATCATTGAAAATATTTTTAGGGGTCTCGCTAGACGTTAATCGGTAAAATGAACCATCTCCATTAGGTATGAATTGACTCCTATCATCTCCAATAATGGAGCCAAAAGGAAAATTTAAAATATAAAGAGGGTAGTTGTGATTAGGAGATATAGAATCTACTAAGCTAGTAAACTCTGGTGCAACATTATAAAAATTTTCTCTAATATCTTCCCAATAAACACGTTCTATTCCATAAAACATTATTATTCCAATAAAATTTATTTGTTTTCAATTTACTCAAAAACAAAAATTATATCAATAAAAAAAGGGGTTTTTTAATAATTTATAATTTTTTTTTGACATGTTTTACTACTCGAAAATTCAAATCATATTTAAATCTAAAATAGGTATAGGAATTAATTATGGATGATACGAGCGGATATAAAGCTGTATATATCACTCTGCGGATTTCTAAAGAAGAAAATGAATTACTGTCTATATCTGCGGAAAGATCAGGTCGTAATAAAAATCAAGAAGCAAAAATTAGGCTGCGGCATAGCTTAGGAGAATTTAGAACTATTTCAGAAAGATATTGTCTTCTTAAATAAATAAGGAAATACAAATGATAAATAGATATATTGGATTAAGAAACACAATTTTAATCAGTGCTACAGTTCTACTAACAGCGTGTGCAGCAACTCAAACTGCACTAGAGCATGGCACCTTACAAGTAAGCACGAAACAAAGCGAAACTATCTTTTTAGATCCTGTTTCCAAGGCTCAAAAAACCATTTATGTCTCAGTCAAAAACACATCAGATGAAGAGGTAAACATTGCGCCACAATTAAAAACAGCGTTAGTAAGCCATGGCTATCAAATTGTAAGTCATCCAACTAAAGCCCATTATCTGCTGCAGGCAAATATTCTTAAAGTAGGAAAGATGAGTGTGGCGGCAAGCCAATCAGCTTTAGGTAGCGGTTATGGCTCTGCCATTGCAGGAGCCGTGGCTGGGGGGGGGTGCTGCAGGCAGTTTTACTAACTCAGGAACTGCCGTAATAGCAGGGGGGCTGGCAGGTGGTGTCATTGGCCTTGCAGCAGATTCTTTAGTTAAAGATGTTAATTATACCATGATTACTGATGTTCAAATTAGTGAACGAGTGGCTCAAGGCGTGAGAGTTAACGAACGATTTCAATCCTATTTTAAAAATGGTAGCAGTACTATCACTTCTCAAGTCGCATCACGCGATAGCAACTACAAACGTTATAGAACCAGGGTGGTGTCTAATGCAGATAAGGTTAATTTAAAATTTGCTGATGCCCGCCCTATGTTAGAGCAAGGCTTAGTCAAAGCTATTGCAGGAATATTCTAATGATTCCTTAGCCTATTAGAAATGGGTAAGCCGGATGCATATATAACCTGTAATTAAATCCTAAAAAATAAATTCAGCATGATTAAAAAAGGTGCTTTTACAAGCGCCCTGGAGGAGGTTTGTCAGTGAAAAAAGAGATTGGTTTTAAAACGTTAATCGTTATTAGTTTGCTGGCAGGCGCTTTAAGTGAGGCGAGTGCCAATGAGGTTACTCAAATTGGGCGTTACGCAACTGTTTCTAATAAACCCCTTGCAGCACAAGTTAACCCCTTATTAGCAATACAACAGGTTCATTTTAACGCTGACATTCATACGGTAGGAGAAGCCTTGAACCATTGGCTTTTACACTCCGGCTATGAATTAGTCGCAGAACAAGAACAAGCAGACGCACTTAAAGCGGTGCTTAAAAAAACGTTACCCCAAGTTGACCGGGATTTAGGGCCTTTATCCATTAAAGAGGGACTCGAGGTTTTAGTAGGTAAGGGTGTGTTTGACTTAGTCGTTGACCCACTTAATCGCCGCGTGAGTTTTACTTTATTGCCTAAATACGCTCAGTTTAATAAGAGACAAGGAGCTAAAGCATGAAAAAAATACTCTTGCCCAGTCAGTGTTTATCAATCATGAAGCAGCCACTCACGTGGGCTATTGGGATGAGCGCAATAATTGGCACTGTTGCAGGATTGGCTATGTCTCATGAGCCAAGCGCACCTAATCCGGCTTTAGCCGTCAGTGAGGCCGTCATTAATCGTTTAAATGAGTTACAGAATCATTTAATCTCTCTGGAAGCTGCCAGTCAAAAACCACTGCCAAAACTGAATTTATCCGCGTTAGAGCAAAAAATTAAAGACTTAAGCCACGATGTTGCAGCACTTTGTCAATTTAATCCTGAGGCCTTAAATAATCATTTTGAGCAAAGGCTAACGCAAACTGAGCACAGTTTATCGCAGCAATTAAACACGCTTAATCATGCAGTCACCGACATTAAATCAACGTATCACGCCATTAAATACCTTCCTGCCCAATCGTTACCTTTTAAGGTTGCAAGCATTGATAGCATTCAAACTATTCCTGTGGCCTCTATACAGTACGACTACAAAACAATTCCACTAGAAAAAGGGGATTCGCTAGCTGGTTGGACACTCGTGCGCGTTGATTTCCCACATCAACAACTTGAATTTGAAAATGGGAATAAAGAGCACGTGTTAATTAAGCAAGAGCACATTGGTTAGGAGTAAAGTCATGAAAAAATTGATTGTGCTTGCAGCGTTTCTTCATGCGTTTTCAAGCAATTTGTCTGCGCTTGATATTCCAGCGTTTGCAGAACTCTCGTCACGGCCCTTGACTATCACCGATAAAGCGCTTGCTAGACGGGGGCTCACGCACTATCAAGATGATGTGACTGCATACCAAGCGATAGAGTCCATGACATTGGATGAAAAAGCGATGCATGAAGCGCGTGTTTGGGGGCTTACCGAGCTTGAGGAAAAGCGCTATTTAACCCTAATGCGCAATCGCAGCGCCGTATACTACAAGGGGCTACATTTAACGCCTATTGATATCTTAGGACTTAATGCCCGTAGTGAACAGGAACGCGCACATTTTGCAGCCATGAGTGCGGAGCTTGAAGCGCAAAAGGTCGCTCAAAATTTAGCTTGGAATAGTGCGTTTGCTAAAGCCTATAACGAACTGTTTAAACACGACTCCGTGGTGTCTGACACGTTTGACCCCACGCCTTATTCTCCCATGGCGCATAAACCCGTGCCCTTAACGGCAGGTGATGCGCTCTTTTTATTCGTAAAACCGACTGATGCTTGTAAAAGCATAGTTATGACCTTAAGTGAAGCGGTCTTGCAAAATCCTGGTACGCGACTGCATTTAATGGTTTTAGAGGCAGATAATGGCGAAATTCAAGACTTAGCGCATCGCGTAGGACTTTCCTATGACGCAGTGAAGTCTGGCTTAATCACGCTCAATCACGGAGAGCTTCACTATGAAAGTTTAACACTGGCGGACAAGCAAACACCGCTTTTGGTTTTGGCGCGCCTCGGCGTCTCACGCATTGTTGATTTAGGGAGGATTTAGCATGCGATTGTTGGCGGCAAGCGCGGGTGTGTTGTTAATCAGTAGTGTTTATGGATTAAAAGTACTCGATATACAGGGGCCAGTTACGGCTATTAAGCCTTATCTCTTTTCTTATGTAGCACCAACAAAAGAATTTGAGCTGACTTCGCACCCTAGGGCTTTTGGTGTGCCCATGACAAGCAAAGCATCAGTAGGTATGGTTGTCTCTAAAACCGTGCCAGATTACCTGTCGCTGACTATGCTGGTGATTGGCAACGATGAGGTCTCAAAGCGATGGTTAGCGACACAACAACCCTTTTTAAAAACGTTTCAAGGACTAGGGTTGGTGGCCAATGTAGAGACTGAAGCGCAATTGAGCGCACTTCAAAAGCGAGCCGGAATTCCTTTGGTGGCTGCAAACGTTGATGCACTAATGGCGCTCATTCATCAAACACATTACCCCTTAGTCATTGAGAAAGGGCGGGTTTGGCAATGAAGGCTCAACACACTATAAAAAAACGTCCCACAAGCCTTTTAGTTCGCAGTCTCGCCGCGGTCTTGGTGTCGGGTAGTCTTGGTTTTTTTGTGCTGTTTGCGTGCTCACTTTTTTGGTGGTGTAGCGTAAGCTTTAAGGATGCCTTCATGCGTGTAGAGCGCTTAAGCATGCAAGAAAGGGGGCTTGTTAATGCGCTACAACCGCTTGCATGGCATTTAGAAGGCTCAACGTCTAGGTCTTTTAAAAACGAGTGGCAACACTGGCATGCTCAAGCGGCGCAAACCGCACACCAATTTAAGCAAGCGCTTGATTTACCCCTACAAACTTTAAACGCTGAGTTCAAAGCGACTCGCGCCTCATCATCCCTAACTGATTTTCTGTCAACGCTTACAACCTTTTTTAAGCGTGTTTATCTCTTGGGGTGCGCTTGTGCTCATGTGCTGTGGCTAAAAATCCTCTTGTGTATAGCTGCAATTCCCTTGTTTGTCTTAACAAGTCTTGCAGGACTTATTGACGGTTTAAATCAGCGAGCCATTCGAACTGCCTCCTTAGGTAGAGAATCCACCTATGTGTTTCACAAGTCCTTACCACTGGCACGTAAAACATTGTTTTGGGTGTTGGTGATGTGGCTTGCGTTACCTTTTTGTTTTAATCCAACTGGTTTGTTTATGGGTTTGAGTGTAGGACTTGCCATCGTCATGAGTACGTCAGCCAGTCGATTTAAGAAGTATTTATAGGAGGAAGCCATGACTAAATTAAAAATGCTTAGTGGGCTGTGTGGGTTACTGCTGTTAGTTAACACAGGGTGCGCTGACAATGCAGCCCTTAATGAGACATTAGTGCGCCTGATTAATCAAATTAACGCCATGATGCCGCTCCTTGATGAAGCCCAAGACGAGCAAGAGCCTAATGCGCGAATTGCCCTGCACGTTGAGCGCTTTGTGGATGGGGAGGGAAAAACGCATGCGGGTCTTAGAGACGATTTAGTTGCCATTCGAAATAGCCTCATTGATTTTATTAATCAACCCGCCATTGCGCCTAAAATCATTAAACCGTTGGCCTTAGATTATGTAGGGAGAGGTTAATGATGATGGCAGAAGTTTCCACGCTCTTTTCGCAAGCCTTTGCTGAAGCGTCTAAGCATACGCCATCTGTGTATGCCAATTTACTGCGTTTTGTTGGCATGACGCTGCTCTTTATTGGCTGCTCGTTCGCGGTGAGTCAATTTTTAAGCCTTGATGCGAAAAAGGAAGATGAGTTTATGTTTAATCTCGTAACGAGGCTTATGAAACTGCTCTTTGGGGTCACACTCGTTGTTTTGCTCTTTAAACTATAAGGAAGAAAAATGAAAAAAACTAGCACTAAAATCCATCGCCTGCAGATTTTTAGCTGCAGCCGCAAGCTTAATGACTACCTCAGTACAAGCTGCCGATTGGTTTCCAACAGCCTTGGTCGGTAAAAATACAACCAATAAAGAAGCGATGTTGGTGTTTTCCGATTTGCTCGTTAAGGGCTTTAAAATTTTACTCTTTGTCGTGTGCATTGTGAGCTTTTATCAATTTGTGATGACGGTATCCCATGGCATTGAAGCGGCGAAGAAAAGCGAGGGGGGCTTGATGGCTGTGTTTAGCTCCTATGCCGTCATGTCCTTTATTTATCTCTCCATCAGTATCGTTTGTGCGTATTTTGGTTTTACCGCCGTGACTAATTTTAGTCTCTAAGGAAGAGCAAGATGAATTACCCTTCGAGTCGCTCCCTCACTCATGACTTTATTGCTTATCAAGGGTTGACCTTAAAAGAGCTGTTGCTAACAGGCCTCATTGGTATGGGTCTTACGTGTGTATTGATGACTATCGTAGGTGCTCTTCTTGGCCGGGCAGGTACGGCTGGCGCACTGGGTTTGGTGCTTGGTTTTTCTTAAGTGTGCGCGTTTTTCCTCACAAGATTGCGCGCCATAAACTTGGAAAGCCTGCGGGTTTTTTAAGAAAAAAATTTATCCTGCAGGCCGTGCGTTTTGGGCTGATGCAATCGCCTTATCTACATCATCAAGGCTTGTGGCGAAAAGACAGGAGACTTGGAGACAGCGATGTTTAACTATTATAAGAAAATAGATAGTTTAAATGAGCTTAATCGGCTTTTACTGGTTTGTTGTGGCGCTTTCTTTCTCTTAACCCTTTGGCTGGGGTGGGCACTCATGAGAGCGCCAAGTCAATTGCAAATTTGGTTAACGCCTGCGATGAGTGCCAATGGTGGTTTAATTAAAGCAGATGACATTCCCGATGAATATGTGCATGGGTTTGTAGCAACGCTTATTCCTGCGCTCAATTCCTGGCCTGCCGGTGGGGAAGAAGGCGTTAATCAAAGGATTTTGGCCTACCAACATTACTTCACGCCTCGTTTTCGAGATGTGATGGTGGCAAATCAAGAGGCACTGAACAAAGCAGGTCTTTTTTCAAGAACACAACTTGCAAGTCTTTATCGGTTTTTAGAGCCTAATGATGTCAAACGACTCAGCCACAACGTTTGGGAAGTGCACGTTGTGCTTAGACTTACCCAAAAACTCAATGACCAGTCCGCCATGGTGATTGCTGATAAAGTGGTCGATTACTACTATCGCGTGGTCAAAGTTAATGTCTCTAAATTACAAAATCCTTTTGGGTTAGCGCTTGATGGTTACAGTCAGCCTGAGCGATTAGTGAGCGATTTATTAAGTTCAGAGGTTAAAGGAGAATCCCATTCATGAACATAAAGTGGTTGATGATTATCATTGGGCTTTTGATAAGCGTTTCGGCACAAGCATTAGAAACAGAGCATGTGCTGTGGGAAAAAACACCGCTTTCGATACAACTTCCCTTAAAAGAAGAGCGTGTGATTCGCTTTCCAGCCCCTATTTCGATTATTGATTCCGAATTAGATGACGATTTAAACGTGCTTAAACTTGACGATGCCTTATATATCAAAGCAATTAAACCCTTTCATCATAAGCGCTTGATTGTGCAATTGATGCCAGACGATGAGCTTGTGGTGCTCAATTTATCAGCCAATGACAACGACCATCCGGTGGCACCAATAGAAATTTTAATGCCGTCTAAAGAGGGGGCATCGATTGAAGAGGCTGACAACCAAAGCGCCTCAAGTAAGGACTTAAGCGCTGACACGTCAGCGCTTAAGTCAAATGACCTGATTAATCCTGTCTCGTTAACGCGTTTTGCCATTCAGTCGCTCTATGCGCCCGCGCGTCTTTTATCCCCGCTACCAGGCGTGGTTAGAACGCCGATGCAGACTCAAAAAACGGTGACGTTGGTGTATGGGGCTGCAGTCACTGCACACCCATTAATTTCCTGGCAAGCAAATGAGTTGTATGTAACGGCCGTTGAATTAAAAAATGACTTAAATAAAGCGATTGTGCTTGATCCAAGGCGCTTGCTGGGCGAGTGGCAAACGGCAACGTTTTACCCAACCAACACATTAAAGCCCCGTGCCATGCACGAAACCACCACAGTATTCTTAGTGTCGTCTCGGCCGTTTGGTGATGCGTTAAAAGCAATAAAGGGGTATGTGCGATGACTCGACATACAGGCCTTAAAGTCTTAACTGGGGTGGTGGTGCTTCTTGTGTTGGTGGTGCTTAGTAATGGCAAGCCCACCTCGCCAAAGCCTGAGGCGACTGAGTCGGTTAACAATGTCAACCAAGCCATTGCCAGTCAATTTAATGACAATATTCGGGATGTGTCGGCGCGCCTCCTGGAAGATGAAAAAAAGATTGAACGTTTAGCACAAAAAAATAAAGACTTGATGGTACAAAATGAAACGCTATTAGCGGCAAAAGAGCCAGGGGGCGCGGTGGTGCGTGAAGACTTAGCACCTGAAGTCAAAGCGATGGTCGAGGCACTTAAAGAAGAATTGGCGCAACTCAAAGCAGAAGGCCAAAAGCAAAAAGAGCTCCCCCAATATGCCTTAAATGACGAGGCCTATTTGCCTGCAGCCAATGCGCATCTTAAAGACATTGACGCCTTGCTGGTTAAGCGAAAATTATCGGAGGAGGAATTAAGTTATTGGCAAAAACTTAAGAAAAAGAGGGCAGTCATTGCTAACAAGACGCACCTTAAAACGAAAGGGCCTGCTAAAAGCGATGAAAAGACAGGCATTCCTTATTACACGCTGCCCGCTGGTTCTGATTTGGGCCATACCGTTTTACTCTCAGCCCTCATTGGTGAGGTGCCGGTGGAAGGCAAATTAATGCAGCCTTTGTTTCCCTTTTCAGCACTTGTCAGTCGCGGTGACTTAATGGCCTCTAATGGGGTGCCGCTGCCGCCTGATATTTCCGGGATGAAAGTCAATGGGTATGCAATTGGCGTTGGCTCTTTTCTCGATAACATTTCCTGCGTGAGGGCCTATGTGACCTCGGTGCTTTTTACCTTTCAAGATGGTCATTTTGTAGTGGTTGGCAATGAGGAAATGAAAAACTCAGCCGAGCTTGTCAATAATGAAAGCCTTGGCTATTTAACCACCCCCTTTGGCAATCCCTGTATTCATGGCACTTATTTTACCAATGCGCCACGGGTGCTTGCTGCCATGATGGCCTCTGGCGGTATTCAAAGTGGCGGTAATGCGTTGTCCCAATGGCAAATGAGTTATTTTGCAGGGCCTAATGGCGGCGCGGCACTGCCAACTGGCTCGTTCGCTAAGTATGCGGGTGGCGAAATGTTGACAGGTAGTGCGGTGAAGGCGTCCGATTGGCTGGAAAAGCGAGTTCAAGGCAGCTTTGACATGGTGTTTGTGCCAGCGAGTTTTAAGTGCCAAGAAGGCCGCCAACTCGCTTGGTGCGTTAACCGTGTCTCACTTCATTTAACCAAAACCATATCTATTGATAAAGAACCCCGAAAGAGAGTAATTCATTATGGTCATACACAACACTATAACCGCGATTTTTCTTTGCGTTAATAGCTTAGTTTTTTTAAGTGGCTGCTCTAAAAATGTCACGGCAGGCGGCGTGCCTGAAGCAGGATTAACGGTAAGCCAAATTTATCATCAGAGCATGGCAGAATCGATGAGAGACTTGCCAATCTCTCATCATGAGGGGCGGCAAAAAGTAAGCTATGAGGGCTATGTTCGTGAAGCTCACAATGAGGTGCAAACGAAATTTAAAACGGTGGAGAATCCCGCGATTCCTATTTTTATTTATCCTCATGTTGCCCAGTTAGGTGATGAACAATTGATAAAGCCTGGCTTTACTTCCGAGTTTTTTCTCTACAAGCAAAACCAGTTTGCGCTGGCGAGTGAACGGTATTAAGGAAGATTAAGATGCGACAACTTCATAAAGCACTCGATTGGGTAATAGGGCCTCAAAACAAAGACAAAGTCTCTGTTAAGGCTATTAAAAAAAGATATGAAACCCACTTGCCCTCGTTAGCAGCGCATTGGGCTTGTGTTGATTTTTGTGATGAAAAAAATCTTTTTTTGTTGGCTGATGGCATTAGTGTGGGCTCAGGGTTTGAAGTAGGGGATATTGCGGCTGAAGCGGTGTCGCCTGCCTATATTCAAACGCTTTTTGAGCGTATTAAAGAAACCTTTTCTTATGTTGTTCCGCTTTATCAAGAAAACCCCTGGGTTATGCAGCTTTTTGTCCAGGATGAATACAATCTTAAGCCCGTTTTAAAAAGCATTGCCAACGCTGTCGTGCCTGCTTGCCTTGGCAGCCAGTTCACCGCGGATTATCTCGAGAGACTTAATGATTTAATGACCAAAATGACCCGGGAGCAAGGGTTGTTTATCGATCCTAAAACCGATTTACCTTACCGAGGACGCCAACGGCGCATTCGCGTTTTATTTTACCGATTATACCAACAAGGCCTCAACGTGACTCGAGCGGCGGCGGTAGAGGAACATGAGGCTATTCTTGAACAGATTTATACCAAGTTAAAAGCCCCAGGCTTAACCTTAAAACGTTTAACGGGTAAGAATTATTATCAATGGTGGGCCAGGTGGTTTCATCCGCGCCCGGCAGAAACAGACGGTGATGTGAATGCCTGGCTTGCTAAACTGCCTTACCCTCTTGATAAACCGGCAGGCTTTACACTCACGCAGTCCATCCTTGGTGAAGTTAAGAGTAATGATAAAGGTTTTTATTTTGATGGTTTGCCGCATCGCGTGATGTATGTCGAAGGCCTTAAAGCGCCACCGGTGCCAGGGCTATTGTCCCGCGAACGTCCACAAGATAACCCTAAGCATTGTTATGCCTCACTCGATAAATTACCGGAAGGGTCGATATATACGCTCTCGGTGGTTTTTGCAGATGACGCGGCCATTCATGCCCATCTTCAGCGCCTTGAAAAAGGCATTATTGGCACAAGTAGCCTGCCGACGCTTGCCCGTGAGGATATCAAAGAAGCTCGTCATGAACTCGGTGTAGGTAATCGCTTATATTGGGTCAATCAAGCGGTGCTTTATCGTGCATCAGATGAGGAGGCGTTGTTAAAGGTTGAAAAAACCCTTAAACATCTCTTCTTTGATATCAAAATGCCGCTCATTGATGTGGCGTATGATGTGCATCCTCTAAGTAGCTATTTAAATTGTTTGCCCTTTAATTTTTCACCTCTCTATGCTCGCAAACATTTAAGTTTTGAACGCTTAATGTATGCCTCAGAGCTTGCAAGCCTTTTGCCCGTTTATGGGCGCTTTAAAGGAGCAAAGCAGCTGCCTTGTTTTTGTTTTTTTAATCGTTTGGGCGAACCCATACTCTTTGATGTTTTAAGTCATGCCTTTGTCAGTCAAAACTCTCACATGGCGCTTTTTGCAAGCTCAGGCGGCGGTAAATCAGTGTTGACCGGTTACATGGTCAATGCCTTAATGGCGATGAAAAACGCACGCATTGTCTTATTTGAAATGGGCAATAGTTTTGACCGCCTTTTGGTGCATTGCGAGCACTACGGGAAAAAAGTCAGTCGCATGCTTTTGAGTAAAGATAAGTCTAAAGCTGTTCCTTTAAATCCTTTTTGTGATGCGTATTTAGCCTTGCCTGAGCTGGGCTATTGCAAAGATGAGACAGCATTAAATCAAAAAGCGAAAGCCCTTCATAAGTTAACCGCAAACTTAGACCAAACGGCGTTAACCGATGAAAGCTTGATTGCTGAGTCAAGAGATTATTTATCGGAGTTAGCGCTTGCGCTAAGAACGATGTTAACAGAGGCCAATGAAGGGGAAGAGCAAGCTTTTACGCTTGCGGATGAATCACTGCTACTGCAAGTGTTAAGTGATGCGATTGTGCATTCCTGGGAGGCGGGTATTTCTCAGATGTTGACTGAGCATCTGGTCGCTGCTTTTAAGCGGCGAATTGAAGTTGAAGAATCAAGTCGCAAAAAAGAGCGTTTGCAAGACATGCACGATAGGTTGCTCAACTATGTGCTTAATCCAACCAAAGCCGCTTTTTTTAATGTACCCACCGACCCCTTAAACGATTTTGATATTTTTCATGTTGATGTCTCGGCGATGAAAGACAACAAGGGTCAGCTGGCACTCGTGATGGCCTCGCTTTTACCACGCATTTTAGCACTAGCTGAAGCCACGCAAGACACCGAGCGCCCAACCTTTTTAGTGATTGATGAAGCGCATTTGCAGTTTGATATTGAGGTCATTGTGGCCCTTTGTTTGTTGATTGCCAAAGTGGCTCGCAAATTGGGACTTTGGCTTGTGCCGGTCACTCAAAACATCAGCGACTTAAGTTCAGCGCGTGCCACCAAGATTCTATCCCTTTTAGAAACCTGGATAGTGCTTGGATTTAACGAGCAAGAATTAACGGACTTACAACGCTTTAAAGCCATTACGCCTGAGCAAGAAGCACTCCTTCGAAGCATTGACTCTCAAAAAGGGCTCTATGCGGAAGCGGTGGTTCTAGGTTCACGTTATCAAGGCCTCTTTAGAGTGATTCCATCACGCTATTTACTCGCCCTTTTAATGACTGAAAAACAAGAAAAAGCTGCACGCAAAACATTGGAGCAAGAACATGGCATTCTTAAAGCCGCTGAACTCATGGCAAGTCAGATGGAAAACAAGGCAACCGCACATCACCAAGAGGATTATTTTTTCGATGATGATTTTGTTTAATTCAGACCTTGCCTTGTCGCAAATACGGTCGCTTAAAACCATCGAGCTTTTTACTTTAACTACAATGCCTTGCTCGCTTGGGCACTATCCTGTAGCGGTTTGTCTCATGGACAAAAAACGCTTGCTCGATAGCACGCTTGATGCAGAACTGCCGCCTCAATTGCTTCAGGAAATCGTTAAAAAAAGCGCGAACGACTATAGAGCGTTTTTTAATTGTGAGCTTAAAGCAGAGACTTACCAATTGGTTTACCTGCCCGCTGTCGTTTTTAATGGTGAGGCCGTTATGTATGGGGTGAGTGAGATTGAAAAGGCTGTTGCCCTTTGGGAGGTACGTCATGATTAAAGGCGTGACCTTTTGGCTTGCGTTACTGTTGCCTGCTGTGCTCTTTGGGTTGGAAAGTACAAAGCCGCCTAAGCCATTAACCACGCTTGAGCTTGGGCTTAAAATCACCTCGAAAGTATTTACGCATTCCCATGTGCAAGTAAAAGGGGTTTGTGTGTGGCTTACAAGGCGTTTTCCACCTAAAGTGATTACTTCTCCTGCCATTTCCCAATTTGTACCCGATTTGATTGTAACCGTGTCCAATAGACCTGGTGAAAACCCCTGGCTTGAAGCACGCCACTTGGTTGAAAACAAAGCAGCTTTAAGCGGGTACCAGCGTGTTTATCAAACAGCACGCGGCTTTCCGTTAGGCTTTGGCAATGACAGTATGCAAACGAATCCTTCGCATTTAAATGAAGGACATACTCGTGTTGTAAGCGTCTTTGGTGCCCCTACGCACTATCTTCGCCTACCTGTTTTAACGCACAAACCTGAAACGACATTTCCATCCATTTATTATTCATCCTTAGCCGATGCCGTGATGGAGCGAAGCGAGGTGGCAGAGCTCGCCTATTTAGCCACGCGTCCCCATCTCTTATTAGGTCATGAAATTGGCACCACTTTAAACCATTGGGGCTTTGAAATGCCGCGGTTAATGTATCTAACACAACCCTCTCGGTTTAGAGCCTCTGTGGTGGCAGCGATGCATGCTGCCGACATTGTCACCAATCAAAAAAGCCTGCATTTAAGCTACCCCACCACCAATCGTTGTGGCAAAGATTGCATCATTAGCAACGTCACGTACGACCCTAAAAGAAAGCACGTCATTTGGCAAGAAGTCTATCCGCGTAACCGTCTGATTGTACCCGGGAAATCGGATGATTTTGGCTTAAAAGATGAGGCCGCCGGCAACGGCAATTACATTTTTGTGGTTTGGCGAAAATACGAGGGCTGCGTTGAGCAGAAAGGCAGATTAATCGCGGGCGTTGGCATGGGTCGCCCCCATCGACGGTGAAAAGGGAAAGGTATGAAAAAATCATTATTGGGATTAGGGATTATGGTAGCAGGCATTTCCAATGCCTCGTTATTTCCCGAAAAATCAGAATATTATTATCAATTAGGGGGTGGCTCTGATGTCTATGTTCCGGCTATTAGTCACACCGAAAAAGTGACCATTGGGGGACAGCTTAATGCTGACGGTATGTTAAATTGTGCCGCCTTTAATCCGGCGGTAACTATTGGTAATTCCTTTAATGGCATTAAGGATAAAATTGCAGGCGTTCCAGCAAGCCTCATCGATGGCTTAAAAGGCGGGGTGGCGGGTTATCCGATGTATAAACTCAGTCAATCCATGCCAGCGCTCTACAACATTATTCAAAATACCGCCTTTAGCGCTCAAAACGAATTTCAGATGCGCTTATCTGATTGTCATCGCGTGAAAACTAACCTTGAAAATGGCAGCTCCCCTATAAGCGCGTTGTTGTCTGTTTCTGATTCAGAAGGCTGGATTGAATCAGCGCAGCGTGCCGCCACCAACAATAAAAATGCGCCTGTTGATATTACGGAGTCATCTAAAACCATTGCGCAAAAATCAGAAGAATACGGTATTCCTTGGGTGCATAAAGCGCGCGGCAATTCAGGGGGTAAATACCAAGCGCCGATTGAAGTCATCTCTGATGTGGTCATCGCAGGCTACAACGTGCTTTTAAATCCTTCTCGGGCCTTAGATGATAAAGCATCAGTGCCTAATACAGTTAAAAAGAATAACCCCTTTACGCACACGTGGGCCTCCCCGCAAAAAGCAGCAGATTGGGCGGTGCTTGTGTTAGGGGATATTAAAATTTCGCATGCCAAAGTGGCAGGCAGTAAAGATGCCAAAGCGGGCATTGGGTTAGCCACGTTGCTACAAAGTTGTCCCAAAATTGCTGATTCAAAAACGTGTACGGTCAATGTGGCTGATTTCTTATGGAAACTAGTCGATGGCAAGTTGCCCACCACGGATGCCAATTTAAAGAAACTCTCAGCGGGCAATATTCTAATTACCCAAGACATCATTTCAGCTACTGCGCGCTTAGCGCGCGAAGAACAAATTCTCACGGTGTCGAAACTCGCTGAAGAAATCGCTATCCAGAATTTATTGGAAGAAGCCTTAATGCTAAAGCGCCTTTTGCAAGCTGGTTTTCAAATTCAAGAAGTTCAACGATTAAAACCTGTGCAAACCATGGTCTTGCAGGCCATTAAAAAACTGGATTCTGAAATCAATGAGCTGTCTTTTGAACAAGACGTTCGCAAGCGTATGATGACCAATACCTTAAACGTCATCATGGGCGTTCGTGACCAGCAATTCAATGAAAGTCGTGCGCCTGCTTCCTTAAGCACCGATGTCATTAAAGAGGGCGCTGTTTATAAGCAGGCTAAAAAGGAGCGTTCAGCATGATTGTGTTTAGTCCGCTCGCACTCTACACCACCTATTTAGGTTGGCAGCAGTATGATGTGATTTATGATGCCCTTTGGCAAACTGGTCTTTTGTATGTGGGGTTTATTGCGATTGTTTGGCGGTTTTTAAAAAATTTGCTAGCGCCGGCGGGCGCGACTCACCATGCGGCTGAGCATGCCTTAAATCACTTTTTATTTGAACTGGCGATAGCGGTTTTTATCTGTGGTCTTTTTGTTTATCCCTCAATGGCCTTACAACAAAAGGGGCTAGTGTTTAGACCAGTGTGTACGTTAGGAGGCGAAAAGACTAAAGATTCTAGCATTAAAGACACAGGTACGACCTATGACGAATCATTTGCCGATGTCTTAACCGGGCAGGTGAAAGTGCCTTTGGTTTTTTTGCTTTTGCAAAACGTAGCGTCCAGCACGACGTATGGGTTAATGAAAGTGACCGGCTGCTCTGATAGTCTTCAGGCCATTAAAGGGGATTTAATATCCACGCATATTCCCCAAGCCCTTAAAAAGCAAGCGCTTGATTTCCATCAACAATGTTATTTAGAGGCTAAGACCGCGTATTTAAACACGTCCCGAACCGCAGCCGAACAAGCTAAAGTTCAAAAAATACTGCAGCAATATGGCGGTGAGGATGATTTAAACTGGATGGGGTCGAAAGTGCTGCAAACCTTTTACTATGAAGATTTAAAAGCCAGAAGTCCTGTGCCTGGGTTTTCCTATGCCTCCAATCCATCGTCTCATTTTGAAGACGCGGGCAAAGAGGATAAGGCGGTTGCCGCGCATAAACCTGAGTATGGTTATCCAACCTGCGCCGCTTGGTGGGATAAAATTAAAGAGGATTTAGTAGAAGCCTCCAACAAAGCCTCGTGGTATGACGAGCACTTGGGCAAATGGAATGTAGGGCACCGTGTCACTCAATATAAACTAAAACACAAAATAGGGTGGGGTAGTCAAATTAGTGCCGATGATTTTATTGCGCGAGTGTTACTTCAGGATGGAACAGACCTTCAACTTGCGGCCAATGAAGCACTGATGGATAACACCAATGGCACCTTTAAAACGGCTGCGTCTCGCGCCTTAATCAATACAGGACAATGGTTTAAATCGTTTACCACCACCCCTTTAAAGCGCGAAGCTATTTTGCAATCGCTGCCCATCATGCAAGCATTTTTTTATTTTTTCTTAATCATCTTAACGCCGTTTGTATTGACGTTAAGTGGCTATAGTACAAAAGCTGTTGGTAGCGTGTGCGCATTACTGTTCATGGCGATTTTCATGCAGTATTTGTGGCATCTTGGCAGCTTTTTGGAGCGCGCAACGGTTAATAGTCTGGGTGAATCCAATGTCGTCTCGGCCATGCAAAACATGATGGTTTTATTTTATTTCATCGCCCCAGTCATTTTATTGAAATTGTCCGCTCATTTTGGCGGTGAAGGCGGGGTGGTATTAGGGGATTTGCTGACTTCTTCTCAAGGAGTTGCTAACGAAAAAACTCAAGTGGTACAAAGTATAGGAAGGGCCGGGGTAAAAGCTGCTTCCAAGGGGTTGCTATGATTAAAGTATTTTTAGACATGGCGGCGCATCACTTCCGAATATTTTTTATAGTCAATCTGACCTTTTTCATAAAGTTTATAGGCCTCTGCAGCACTGTAAATAGTTTTTTCATTTTTACTGCAACCTACCTCCAAACTGGCTTCCAACAAAGTAAGTGCGATGCGCAAACAACCTTTCAAGGCTTTCTTCCAATTCATCAGGAGTGCTCTCCATGCTAAAACGTTATCTGTCAGCTTTTATTATAACGATGATTCAATGGCTTATTCTAGTCTTGCTTTCAGCAATGATAATCAATCAGCTCCTTTCAACCAATAACGAACTTTTAACATGGCATGTATTTTTTGAGACACATCGAGTTTTGTTTTTAAGTCTTCATGGCATGATTTATCTCACAGCATACTTTCTATGGCCTAAAGCAATCGCATTCTATGTAAAACGAAAAAAACTCTCTGTTAAACCAAGTCAGCTCAAGCGTGCTCTATTCGCACGACATTATGTCGTTGGCATGTTAGTGGCCTTAGACTTGTTATTTCAAATGAGGTCATGATGAAGCACTATCCTGTTGAAAATTTATTACGAGAACCCACGGAATTTTATTCAAGCCTCACCTTTTTAGGACTTGCGACTATTGCGCTTAAAATGCCCCATGTCTTGCTCTTAACAAAGCACATGAGCTATATCGCCGCAAGCATCTTAAGTGGCTTTGGATTTTATCGCTTTACGCAAGGATTTCGAGTTAAGCGTTATCAAAAACGCTTAAAAGCGATGTCTTATTATGCCTTGTCTACAAAACAAGTTCCTCTGTCTAAAAAGTACTTGTTTATAGGGCGTGGTTTTTTATGGACTGGTTTGCACACCCAGCGCCTTCATCAAATTAAACAAGTCGGCAATTTACGGTTTATCCACCCAGGCAAACTGTATCAAAAAGCTAGGGAGTATGCGCGTTTGCATCCCAAATCTCTGTTGACAGCATTTCTTAATAACCCAGCTCGAGTTAATCCTTTAAAACCACTACCACCTGTCGGCGGCAAGCCTTATCTGCATGGCTTAGGGAATAAAGACAAGCCTATCTTAATTGGACAGGAGATGCGCGTTGGGCATACTTTTGTATTAGGTACGACCAGGGTAGGTAAAACACGACTTGCGTCTATTTTGATTAATCAAGACATTCGCAATGGCGATGCGGTTATTGTGGTTGACCCAAAAGGCGATTTGGATTTAGTTCGTGACATGTATTCAGCGTGTCTTGCATGCGCTCGCTTGTCGGACTTTAAAATGGTTCATTTGGGCTTTCCAGAAGCCTCAGCAAACTACAATCCTTTAAAAAACTTTGAGCAATTAACGGAAGTGGCTACCCGCATCACTGACGCCATTGGGGCGGAGGGAGAAGGTAAGCAGTTTGCTGATTTCGCTTGGAAGTATGTCAATCTTGTTGTTAAAGCGCTGCTTGCGATGAATGAGCCAATTAATTACGAAGAAATCGGCTTTTACTTAACCCGCCTTGACCAATTATTGATGCGTTATTGCGATACGGTGTTTGCCAAGACTCATCCTGACTATTTAGCAGAAGTTCAAGCCATCCTCGTTGAGAACGATACCAAAGTAGATAAATACGGTAATCCTTATCCGCCCATGGACCGTGCGAAAGCCGTTTTAAAATACATCAAACAGTATGTCAGTGATATCATTGAAAAAGGGGATATTAAGGCCTTTCAAGGCCACCCCATCATTGAGCTTTATGACGCAGCAAGCCTAGATAAGCAATATTACGATAAAATTACAGCAAGCGTGGGGCCTGTGCTTGCCAAAATTAACAGCTCTTCAGCAAGTAGCATTTTTTCAGGGCGAAACAATACGTCTGAAGTTGAATTAATGACGGTTATCAAAGCCAAACAAGTGCTTTATATTGGCTTAGATAGTTTATCAAACACGGTGGTGGCAGAGGGTGTTGGGAAAGCCTTTTTATCGGATTTAGTGTCAACGGCAGGTAAAATTTATAAAGAGCCTGCCGCCAATTATCGGGTTAATATCCATTGCGATGAGTTATCAGAAATCATTCAAGAATCCTTTGTTAAGATTTTAAACAAAGCAGGGGGCGCGGGTTTCCAAGTAACCGCTTATGCACAAACCAAGCAGGACTTGGAAGTGGCTTTAGGCTCACGTGCCATGGCTGAAATGACGGAAGGAAATCTTAACACCATTATTATGCTTCGAGTAAAAAATACTGATACAGCGAAAGTCTTAACGGACATTTTACCCAAAGTTGATGTGATTAGTCACACGCAAGTCTCAACGGTCAATGACACCCCTCATGGCGAAGATCAAGTGTATTTTAATACCACCAATGAAGATCGCGTCCAGATGACCTCTATTCCAATGCTTGAGCCTTCTGATGTTTGTGAATTACCGAAAGGGCAGGCCTTTGTGCTCGTTAATGGCGGGGAGCTTTATAAAATTCGCATTCCCTTGCCGCTTAATGATGGTCTTGCTCCTGATAACATGATTGCTGCGATGAAGGAACTCAATAGCATTAAACTTAAAAAGGCAGTTCATGTATCTGCACTAGAGGAGGTAAATAGAGAAATACCTGCTAAAGACTTAAAAACGCTTAATTCCAACACAAACAGAGAATTAGAGTCATGGTTGCCACAAGATGAAGAAACTGAAGCGCGCGTTAACGCGCCTGTGATGGTTGAAGAAAATAAGGCGCAAGCTGAGAAAGCATTGACACAGCTTAATGAAGAGGAGTCGTCTGGTATTGTCCGCGATTTTATTAACTGGCTTCACAAGCGTATTGAGTCAAAAAGTAGGCAATTTAACCCAGACTATCAGCTTTTGGTCAAAACGAGCGATGCATATCCTGCCCAGGTAGTTTTTATTAAAGAAGAGGTACTCGCAAAGTATCAAGCACGCTCAGGCATTAATGCCGAGCTGCTTGCTAAGGTATTAACCGCACTAGAGTGTCCCTATTTCATCAAAGACCAAGGCAACTCGCAAATTGTCTATCGAGTAGAACTCGACAAACCCTTGCAGGTAACTACCGCAAGCCTTATTCAATCAGGAGAAAGAATCTCATGACCGCTATCATTCGTTTAACGCTAGTCAATCAAGAAGCAGCTCAACTTTTTGGCCGAACGCTTAAAAATGGCCATCTTTTTTTTGAGCGTGTCCAACTGAAAATTGGCGTGTTGATTAAAGAAAGTTTTAATCATAATGCACATGCACTCATTAGTCTTTATACGCTATACGATGAATTGTTACACCTGCATGCGCATTTTGACGATGAAATTGATAAATTTGAAGCGCTTATTGAAAAAAGGAAGAAGCTCGGTGCGAAAACGATTGAGTTTAAAGCACAATTTACTCATGAGATGGCTGCCTCACATGGCTTTTTCATGGTGTTGGCTGATTTAATTGAACTCTTTGACAAGCTTATGACTACCCTTAAGCTTTTGCATTTATTAGGACTCTTTGATTCTTGCCACACCTTGTATACGCAAAAAGAGCGCTATCAACGTGAGCTAAATTTCTTTTTAAGTAAACTTATTCAAACACCTTCCTATAAAGACTACTCAATTACCGTTGAGGAGGCTATCCAATTAAAAACCAGCGTGCCTAATCTTGATTATTCGCTGTTAAAGGCAGCACTTGACTCCCCATTCGCCCCGAATTTAAGTCCACAGAGATTAGCAAAGCTAAGTAGTGCGCTTAATCGACATTTAAATCAAAATAGTCGTACCGCGCCAGAGTACGTTAGGAGGAAGTTAATATAACGATTTTAACTGATTTCGAAATTAATGCTTTTAAATGCTTGATATCTTGGGTTTAAACAGCTTACTAAGCACTTTTAGAAAGTCAATTTTAATTTTTAAATTTTAATAGGAAAATGATGGAAACCCTTTTATTCGTTAGTTCAAGAAGAATCTTATTTATAAGCCTAGTCGCCTTTTTTGCTAGCTTCTTTATTAATAAGCTATTTGATAACCCTAACCCTAAGGATTTATTGGCTCCTTTAGCGCAAGAAATAGCGCATTTTTTAAGTAGTGGCGCTTATTATTTGGCTATTGGTCTTTTTATCTTTGGTATAGCAAAATTTATCTATGAGCAATTAATTAAGGATTACTAACAGTTTAATAGTCATTGCATTTGTACGAGCCAAGAAAAGAGTATTACAAAATGAGCTATATTTTTAAAGCTTACTTAAAGCTTGTAGTTAATCGAAACTATTGCTGTAAAAAAATGTGAATCCTATCGGTCGTCCAGGTTGGCATTCCAGAGCCAAAAAAATCTTTATCTTCTGTCCATATAGGGCAGGAAAATGTTAACGCAGTGGCGACAATAGGCCAATCATTTATGTCACGTGCTTTCATTCTTTCTTTAGCATCATGGCTATATTGCTTGTAGATTTCTTTATCAACGATGTTGAATAATGCTTTAAGTTTTTCAAGTAACGCTATTGCAGGCTCACTTGGCATGTTACGCTTTTCAAAAATTTGAGGAATATATTTAACCGCATCAATTAAACAAACATCAGGTACAAAAAAATCTATTTTCTCCTGATATTGAATAATTATATTCCTAACTGTTTCACCTAGAACACTTCTAATGAGAGTGTTTGCATCAAGCACAATTGATTTTAAAGACATTATTTACGATTCTTAGATTTTAGTTTTCTAAAATCAGCGAATAGTTCATTTTCAGATATACCATGCTCGATTAATAGTTTATCTAGCTTGGCAGCTGCTTCTTTTAAGTCATGAAGGTCGGATTTCTCAGCATGACTTTTCGTAGGTATATAATAGCCAACCGTTTCTCCATGTCTTGTTATCGCAACTGGAGACGAGGTTAAAATATATTGTTGAAGATGCGCTCTAAATTCTCGCATGCCTACTTTTAATACTGTGGCAGTCATTTTATTACTCATTAATTAAGTACCCATGTGTACACAATAGCATTTAAAATGACTTTAGTCAAAGAAGTGGCTATGAGCTTGTAAGATCATTTTGTCCACATATCCACACGGAGCGTAACAACCTACGGCCTAAGTGAAGCTATAGTGTGGGTATGTGGGCAATAATGATGTCCTTTGTTTTTGCTCGATGCAAAAGCAAAGGACTCTGTTGGTGGGGTGAGCGCACACTTTTAACGTGCGAAGCACGCTGCGTCACTATCGATTTGCACAAAGCAAGTCATAGTGACGCAGCATTGATGCTGCGAAATTTTTAATGATATCAATAACATAATAGATAAACGGACGGAAAACAAAATTTTCTGTCCGTTTTTTTGTTCATAATTTATAAGTTTGGTATATTTATATTTCAAAGAATTGATGACTCATAAATTATGTATTCAGATTATATGTATGCCTTTCTTTAATATTCATTAATGTGAAATTAACTAGAATATTGCAGCTCATAGAGGTCTTTGTTATGATAAAAATGAGCACAACTGATGAGTCCGTGAAATTCGGATGAAACCAGTGTTTTGGTCTTGTGTAATGTCTGCTTCTATTCCTTAACCTTCAGACAGGACGATAAGTTTGGAAACCACTGTTATTCATTAGTGAGTTAATGAAACCTACTGTTATCAAAATAGCCTCTATTTTGAACCCACTGTTACCAGTCTATTAATTTGCCTGGATTTATTGCTATCAGCGTATGTTTGTTTATTCGCTGAACGCTTAAATTTTGAAAGTGAACTTTGAATTAATTTCTTTTAAATCTTAAACAGTAATTCATGTTTGTGATTTCTATTTGTATTAATTGTCACGAGGTGACAAGAGAGATATTCATTTTTTATAACTTCTAAATGAGGAATAAAACGATGACAAATGACAATAAAAATAATGATTGGGATGTGACCGATGAGCTTAAGAAGCAAGAGCAAAAAGATTTTTTATTAAATCAGGAGAACTTTGAGCGGTTAATGAAAGTACAGCGTGATATTGAAGCTGAAACTGAAATGAGGCCTACCTTTAAAAAATTGATTAATGCATTGGTGACCGAAGAGGCGCTCTCAAGTGTGAAACAACAATTGGTTGAACAAATAAGAGGGTAGTTGATGAGATTATATTTGAACTTAAAACGAAAATAAGGAGGACTGAAAAAGTAAAGACCGTTGTAATTAAAGTAAAGCACTAGTTGAGTAACTACTGATTTACCTCTGACTATAGAGCCCTGTGACTATGTCAAGGATCATCATTTGTATGACCTGCTCTGTCAACACTAAACAAAGTACAAGGTAAAGGTAGTGATGTTTCATAAATGAAGAGGGCAGACAATGGGTAGGTTAGGTCACTTAAGAGAAGTAGCAATTAGGCACCTTTCTCTGATAAAAACGGGCTCACATCAAAAGAGAACCTATAGAAAAAATGTTGTATTACGTTTTATTAATACGTTATACGCTTGTAGCCCTATTCCGCCTAATTGGTATGGGCTAACCAAAGATCACTTATTGAAGGTCATTATACAGTGGCAAAGAGAATCTAAAACGGACGACACAATTAGAATGTATATCGCTGAAATCAGATATTTTTTGCAAGCAATTAATCATCAACTTGAAGGTATTGATAACAAATCACTTGGTCTTGTTAGGGCAAAGCCCGTTAAAATAAAGCGTGTTCATGATGATTGCTTGGAAAAAGTATCTGATCCAGTTGTACGTTTTATTTTAAGTCTTCAAACAGAATTTGGCTTAACCTTAAGTGAAGCGTTTCGTTTTACCCCTGATTTGCATGCAAGGACAACCTTCTTACTACTTAGCCGTGATATGACAAATAATAGCAAAGACAGAGTAATAGAAATCTATTCTGAAGCGCAAAAAGAGGTGCTTAAAACGGCCACGATTATTAACATGAACTTAAATCCAATTAAGCAGTATGGGTATGAGGGCGTAAGAGGGCGTTATAGGATGGAAGTTATAAAAGTAGGGCTTACGCCTGCGGTCAACTATCGCTATGTTTTTGCACAAAATAGATTAGCTTACTTGCAAACAAGTTTACCTAAACGTGAAGCGAGACAAATTATTTTAGAGGAGATGGGGGTAAGTGAAAGGGCACTAAGGAGATATCTGCATGAGGGAGAGTAAGACAAAATTAAAAAGCGCAGAATTTTCTATTAACCAAATAGTTAAACATGCTTCTTATCAGTCCTATGCGAGTCAAAATGATATGCGCGTCATGCTTAGGAAATGTGTTCGTGATTTACATACGTTGGGCTTTAAACTTACTCATGTTAAAGGGTTTAAGCCTAAGCATATTTATAAGTTAGTTGACTATTGGAAACAAGAAGATAAAAGTCCAGCAACGATTAAAAATTATTTATCAAAATTACGCGAACTGGGTAAATTATTAGAGGATAAAAAATTAGTCAAACCTGACAATAAAGCTTATAAAATAGGCCGTCGGCAATATTTCCCCGAGCAGAGCAAGGCCATTCATCATATTGATTTTTCAAAGTGCTCTGATTCACTGATTAGGCTTTCCATGGAGGGTCAGTATTTATTTGGTTTAAGGCGCGAAGAATCAATTAAGTTTAATTTAAGTCAGGCTTTAATCAAAAAGGATGCTATCTTACTTGCACCCAGCTGGACCAAAGGCGGAATAGGAAGAAGCATACCTATTACCAATCAAGCGCAACGGGATTGGTTAGAGCGAGTAGGGGAGACCGTTAAATATGGTCAATCTTTAATTTATGAAGGAAGCACGTATGCTAAACAGCTTAATAAATATGCCTATCAAACAAGGCTCATGGGCCTTAAACAGTTGCATGGGCTAAGGCATAGCTATGCTCAAAGGCGTTATAAAGAATTAACTGCGTTTTATGATCTTAATAAAAGAGGGTGGGAGTGTCCTTTTAATGGCGGTACTATAGCAAAAGAGATGTCCAAAGTAGAGCAAGATATCGATTTTAAAGTAAGGCATATCTTAACTCGGGAACTCGGGCATTCAAGATTAAGTATTCTTAATATTTATCTTGGCTAGCTTTAAATTTAATAATTTTTTACTTTTTTTATTGATTTATTTAAAATGAAATAAGCACTCTATTCCTAAACTTCTTACAGCTTCTACTTGAGTATATCCATGTTCATTAACAAGGCTAATTGCGTCTAATTTGAATTCTTCAGAATACTTCTTATTGCTCATTTTTACCTCCAGTTAGAGTTATTACCTCTCCCCTGGGATGTCCTAATCTATTAGGGGTCGTCTCAGAAAACGGAAAATAAAGCACGCTAAGCCGGTGGCAGCGGTCGCAATGGCCTGAACTTCCCCGCACCGACCTTGGCACTGCTGCGCCATAGGTAATCGCCGGTCAAGTTGATATGCTCCCACCCCAGCGGTGACAGATATTGCAGCAACGTGTCGTCCAGCGCCTTGCCGTGGGCACGCAAAGCACTGGTGGCACGCTCCAGATAGACCGTGTTCCACAACACGATGGCCGCCGTCACCAGATTGAGGCCGCTGGCCCGGTAGCGCTGCTGCTCAAAACTGCGGTCGCGGATTTCACCCAATCGGTAGAAGAAGACCGCCCTGGCCAGCGCGTTGCGCGCCTCGCCCTTATTCAGCCCCGCATGGACGCGGCGGCGCAGCTCCACGCTTTGCAGCCAATCCAGAATGAACAGCGTGCGCTCGATGCGCCCCAGCTCGCGCAGGGCGACGGCCAAGCCGTTTTGGCGCGGATAGCTGCCGAGCTTGCGCAGCATCAGCGAGGCCGTCACCGTGCCCTGCTTGATCGAAGTGGCCAGCCGTAGGATTTCATCCCAATGAGCGCGAATAGCCTTGATGTTCAGCCTGTCGCTGCTAATCATCGGCTTGAGTGCATCGTAGGCAGTATCGCCCTTGGGAATGAACAGCTTGGTGTCGCCCAGGTCGCGGATGCGCGGCGCGAACCGGAATCCCAGAAAGTGCATCAGGCCGAACACATGATCGGTGAAGCCCGCCGTGTCGGTGTAGTGTTCCTCGATACGCAAGTCAGACTCGTGGTACAGCAGGCCATCGAGCACATAGGTCGAGTCGCGCAAGCCGACGTTGACCACCTTGGCGCTGAAGGGCGCGTATTGGTCGGAGATATGGGTATAGAACGTCCGCCCAGGGCTACTTCCATACTTCGGATTGATATGCCCGGTGCTCTCTGCCTTGCTGCCGGTTCGGAAGTTCTGGCCGTCCGACGATGACGTGGTGCCGTCGCCCCAGTTTCCGGCGAAGGGTTGTCGAAACTGTGCGTTCACCAGCTCGGCCAGCGCCGTCGAATAGGTTTCGTCGCGAACGTGCCAGGCTTGCAGCCAAGACAGCTTGGCGTAGGTGGTGCCAGGGCAGGACTCGGCCATCTTGGTGAGCCCAAGATTGATACCATCAGCCAGAATCGTCGTCATCAGCAAGGTTTTGTCCTTGGCCGTGTCGCCGGTCTTCAGGTGTGTGAAGTGGCGCGTGAAGCCCGTCCATTCATCGACCTCCATCAGCAACTCGGTGATCTTGAGGTGCGGCAGCAACATCGCCGACTGGTCAATCAAGGCTTGCGCGGCGTCTGGCACCGCTGCGTCCAGCGGCGTGATCTTCAGGCCCGATGCAGTGGTGATGATGGCATCCGGTAAGTCGTTGGTCGCCGCCATGCGGTTGACTGTGGCGAGTTGCGCCTCCAATAATTCCAGTCGGTCATGCAGATATTGGTCGCAGTCGGTGGCCACGGCCAGTGGCAATTCGCTGGCCAGCTTCAGGGTGGCGAACTTCTCGATCGGCACCAGGTATTCGTCGAAGTCCTTGAACTGGCGCGAACCCTGCACCCAAACATCACCAGAGCGCAGTGCGTTCTTCAGCTCCGACAGGGCGCATAACTCGTAGTAACGCCGGTCAATACCCTCGTCGGTCAGAACCAGCTTTGCCCAGCGCGGCTTGATGAATGCGGTTGGCGCATCGGCGGGCACCTTGCGCGCGCTGTCGCTGTTCATGCCGCGCAGCACGTCGATGGCATCGAGCACACCCTTGGCGGTGGGCGCGGCGCGCAGTTTGAGCACGTCCAGGAACTGCGGCGCATAGCGGCGCAGCGTGGCGTAACTCTCGCCGATATGGTGCAGGAAATCAAAATCGGCAGGCCGCGCCAGCGTTTGCGCCTCGGTGACGCTGGCGGCGAAGGTGTCCCACGGCATGACCGCTTCGATGGCGGCGAACGGATCGCCGCCGCTTTGTTTGGCTTCAATCAGCGCCTGACCGATGCGCCCATACATCCGCACCTTGTCGTTGATCGCCTTGCCGGAAGCCTGGAACTGCTGTTGATGCTTGTTCTTGGCCGCATTGAACAGCTTGCCGATGATGCGGTCGTGAAGGTCGATGATTTCATCAGTGACGGTGGCCATGCCCTCGATGGCCAGTGCTACCAAGGTGGCGTAACGCCGCTGCGACTCGAACTTGGCCAGGTCGGCGGGCGTCATCTGGCCGCCCTCGCGGGCGATCTTGAGCAAGCGGTTTTGGTGTACCTGCCGTTCGATGCCAGCAGGTAGGTCAAGCGCCTGCCAGGCTTTGAGGCGTTCGATGTGTTCAAGCATGTGGCGCGAGTTCGGCTTGGCGGGCGATTGGCGCAGCCACGCTAGCCACGTCATTTTGCTACCATCCTTGCGCTTGAGCAGTTCGTCCAGGCGCTGGCGATGGACAGGTATCAAGGAATCGGCCAATGCCGCATGGATGCTCCGGTTGGCACGGGTAATGGCCTCGGCGCTTGCGCGCTCGATGGCATTCATGGCGGGTAGGATGATGCTCTGCCGCCGCAGGTTTTCAACAAGGGTGCTGGCCAGCACAATGCCTTTGTCTGTTTGCAAGGCCAGTTCGGTCAATGTATGCACGGCTTGCCGGTAGTGACTCATGGTGAAGGGCTTGAATCCAAACACCGTTTGCAGCTCGACCAAGTGCTCCCGCCGTGTCTGCTCGCGCTGGCCGTAATCGTTCCAGCTTTCCACCGGCACCTTGAGTTGTGCGGCCACCATGCGCAGCAGGGGCGGAAATGGAGGTTCATCGACGCCCAAGAAGATGCCAGGGAATCGCAAGTAGCAAAGCTGCACGGCGAAGCCCAATCGATTCGCGGCGCCGCGACGCTGACGGATCACCGACAGGTCGGTTTCGTTGAACGTGTAGTGCCGTATCAGTTCGTCTTTGGCATCTGGCAGTGCCAGCAGACTTTCGCGCTCGGTGGCGGACAGGATTGAGCGGCGTGGCATGGTCAGTCTTCCCGCAGGTACTGGTACAAGGTTTCGCGGCTGATGCCGAAGTCACGGGCCACCAAGGTTTTTTGGTCGCCTGCCGCAACTCGCCGTTTCAACTCGGCAATTTGTTCGCTGTTCAGCGATTTCTTTCGTCCCCGGTAGGCACCGCGCTGCTTGGCCAGCACGATTCCCTCGCGCTGACGTTCGCGGATCAGGGCGCGCTCGAACTCAGCAAAGGCTCCCATGACCGACAGCATCAGATTGGCCATCGGTGAGTCCTCGCCGGTGAACGTCAGCCCTTCTTTGACGAACTCCATGCGCACGCCCCGTTGTGTCAGCCCTTGGACGATGCGGCGCAGGTCATCAAGGTTGCGTGCCAACCTGTCCATGCTATGCACCACCACGGTGTCGCCCTCGCGGACGAAGGCCAGCAGCCTTTCAAGTTCGGGACGTTGTGTGTCCTTGCCTGAAGCCTTATCGGTGAATACCTTGCCGACTTCTATTTGTTCCAGTTGTCGATCAGGATTCTGGTCGAAGCTGCTGACGCGGACGTAGCCGATACGTTGACCTTGCAAGATGCCTCCAAAGGTAAAAATGTCAGGATGAAATCTATTACCCTTGGCTGAATGTGTCAATAAATATAAATTCACACTCTACTCTGACGTTGTTTGTGCTCAACATCTGACATCAGGTTAGGGCATAGCTCAAACTGACACTGTTTGCGAGATAGGCAAGCGCCTTGAATCAGCTTCGCCGCGTTGCCCTCTGCCGCGTCGAACGCAGATTGATAGTGAAAGCCACCACAGTGGTGAGCAGAACGACAAACTGCGCTAGGACCGTTTGCCACGACGGATAGATGCCAAGCAAATCGATCCGAGGGATTGCAATCGGACTGGTATGCAGGAGTCCGGCCTCTTGCAGACCCGCAATGCCCTTGCCAGCCAGGATCACCGCGAGCACTGCTACCAGCATAGAACTGGCCGCAAAAAACTGCCCGATCGGCAATCGCGCGCTGGTGCGTAGCAGTACCACTGCAAGTAGCGCCAAAAGCGCCATGCCCGTACCCAGGCCAGCGAGCAGAGGCCATCCATTACCCTCTGTCCAAAGAGCGGCGTAGAACAGTACCGTCTCAAACACCTCGCGGTACACCGCGACGAATGCCAGCGAGAACAAGAACCACGCCGTGCGCTTGTTGAGCGCCGAGGATAGCTTTTCCTTGAGGTAAATCTGCCAGCGACCGGCGACGCTCTTTTGGTGCATCCACATTCCGACGCCGAGCAGGACCACAGCCGCAAACAGTGAAGAAAAGCCTTCCGTCAATTCCCGGCTCGCACCGCTGACGCCGACCAAATAGGTCGCCACGCCCCAAGTGATGCCACCTGCCGCCAGTGCGGCCATCCATCCTGCATGCACATAGACCCCGACATCCCGGCGTTCGGCCTTCTTGAGAAATGCCAGCATGGCGACGACCACTAACAACGCTTCTAAGCCTTCCCGCAGCAAAATAGTCAATGCCCCGATAAAGGCCGCGACGGTATCGTTCTCCGAAGGGGCAAGAACTTTGTCTGCTTCATCGAGCAAGCCGTGTAACTGTTGGTGCGCGGCCTGCACTTCGGCCGGAGTACCGTTTGCCACCAATGCTCGGTAGGACACCATTGCAGCTTCGATCTGCTCGAACAACGGGCGGTTGCGGGTGGCGAGCGCCGGTTCAACGGGCTCGAAACCATCAAGGTAAGCGGACAAGGCCAACTTGGCTGCGGTCGCACGATCCCCGTTTTGCAATGCAACCACGCTCTCGCCAAGCTTGGCCTTGGCTATTGCCGTGCCTTTCGGCTTGTTTGCGTCCAACGCACTCGGGTTAGCGCGAAGATATGCGGTCAGCGCTTTAGCTGAGGGTTCATCCAGCTTGTCCGCCAAGACATGCTCGGAGGTTTGCGTCAATGCTTCCAGATTGGCAACCGTTTGACGGGCTTGCCCATTCGTTTGCCAAAGCTTTGCCCCTGCGGTCTTGTCGCTCTGTACATAGGGCAACGTACCGACAAAGAATGCCAGCGCCCAGCGATCCTCGTCCGATAATGAGCCAAAGCCTTGCATGGCAGTCCCTGGGACGCCGTTGCTGATGATCTGATGTAGTGCGAACAAGCTGCGCTCCCGCGCCCGCAAGTGCTCGGCCAGCGCGGTTGGTTTGGGGTTCAGGGAGGTAGCCAAGGGGCCATCACCGTGCCCTTGCATGCCATGACAGGCCGCGCATTGCGCCTGAAACAACTGCGCACCCCGCGCCAAGTCCGGTACGGCGGCTGGGGCCACCGGGAATGGATACGCTTTTTGCACGGCGCTGGATAGCGCATGCGCCAGTTGCGCCACGATGGCTGGATCAGCTTTATTCGCTACTGCGCGGCGAAGCTCCGTAGCTTGTTGCAGCAAGCGCGCCTTGTCGGTCTTACTCGGTAGCTCGCCCAATTGACGCTCGGCGGTGGCGACGAACTCCTGCATCTCTGCATATTCCGACGCCTTCAGCACCGTGCCATTGGCTACGGCACCGCCGTAATCGACAGCCACATAGTCCAGAAGCTGCCAAATTTGCTTGGCTTTGGTTTCGGTGCTGTCGGCTGCGAGTGCTGGCCCGCTGATAAGCGCATAAGTCGCGAGCAACAGCGCCATCAACCAGCGATAAGGTGCTCGGCAAGGCATAGGAGAGTGTCAGAATAATTTATTGTAAATGATTATAATTCTCAATTGGCTTTGCGTCCACCGCCCTGCCTTGGATCAGCCCGTTTATGATGAGCAAGACCGCCCCTGAGGTGATGGCAACATCAGCGAGATTGAAGGCAGGCCAGTGCGAGTGCCGCCAATGGAAGTCGAGAAAGTCCACGACCTGCCCGCGCAATAGGCGATCCGCGACGTTTCCAAGCGCCCCGCCGAGAATCAGGCTGTATCCCAGTGCTTCAAGGCTTGGCAACCGCTGTTTCAGCATGCGTACCAGCCAAGCCGAGACTGCCAAGCCAAGGACGATGAAGAAGTAGCGTTGCCAACCGCCCGCGCCTGCCAGAAAGCTGAATGCGGCCCCCGGATTCAGTACATGAACGAAATTGAAGAATGGCGTGACTTCGACCTGTTCGCCATAGGCATACGTGCGGACGACGGCGAGCTTGGCGAACTGGTCGGCCATGAAGGCGCACACGGCCACCACATACCAGACCGAGGCCGACGTGTGGCGAGCCGTCTGCCACGTGGGAGCGACAAGCGGTATCAGCCGTCCGGCAAGAACGGTGCTGCCCAATCCTAGACACCAGCCCGCCAGCACATCAGCCGGGAAGTGCATTCCAGCAGCAATGCGCGACCATCCGACCAAGACGGCATAAAGCACCAAACCGACGCGGCCACGGCGACCCATCAAAGGCCAAAGCGCGCCGATAACTAACGCCGAATAGGTAGCATGCCCACTGGGCAGGCTGTAGTGCCGCTCATGCTCACTGATGATGCGCACTAACTCGCCGAAGACGGCGGGCGGACGCGGGAAGTCGAGCCACAGCTTCAAGACAGTGGCGGCCAGCAAGGCCAGCAGGAAGGCGGTGCCAAAAACAATGAGCCGATGCCAAACTGCATCAGCGCGGGCTAAATTGGTTGCTGACTTCGACCACCACCACAGACCCAGCAGCGTCAAGGGCGCTGTCCAGTAATTGCCTACGAGGCTGAAGAACCACACCAGCGGTCCCAGCGCGGCAGGCGTTCCCGCATTGATGACCTGGAACAACGCGACGTTCAGACCATACCAGTCATAGAGAATGAATTTCCAGTTCATCGGCGCAACAGCCTCAAGCCATTGCCCACGACAAGCAAGCTGGCTCCCATGTCGGCAAACACGGCCATCCACATGGTCGCGTGACCAGTGAAGGTGAGTACCAGAAACACCGCTTTAATGCCCAGTGCCAGCACGATGTTTTGCATCAGTACCTGAGCCGTCGCACGTGACAGGCGCACAAAAGTCGGAATCTTGCGCAAGTCATCGTCCATCAGGGCGACGTCCGCCGTCTCAATGGCCGTGTCGGTGCCAGCGGCCCCCATTGCAAATCCGATGTCAGCACGTGCCAACGCCGGGGCATCGTTGATACCGTCGCCGACCATCCCGACCTTGCCAGTCTGCGCCAGTTGTTCGACCTCGCGCAGTTTGTCCTCTGGCAGCAAATTGCCCTGCGCCCGATCAATCCCGGCTTGTGTGGCAATTGCCTGCGCGGTGTGCGGGTTGTCGCCAGTCAGCATCATGGTGTTGATGCCGAGCGCATGCAGCTCGCCGATAGCGCTCCTGCTGCTGTCCTTGATGGTGTCTGCCACCGCGATCAGGGCTTGCGCACGCTTTGTGCTCACCAGGATCACTACAGTTTTGCCTTCGCGCTCCATCGCAGCGATGCGCTGCTCCAATTCAGGTGGACAATGCCCCAGCTCTTCGAGCATCCGATGGTTGCCAAGGTGATAGGTCACACCGTCAATGCTGCCTCGCACGCCACGACCGGGCAGTGCAACGAACTCGGCAACATCGTGTAGCGCAACCCCTTCGGCATGCGCTGCCTGCGCTATGGCTTTGGACACGGGATGGTCAGAGCGAGCCGCGAGACTGGCGGCAATGCTTCGGCTGCTGGCTGGTAGCGCATCGCCCCACGCGACGAAATCGGTTTGCGCAGGTTTGCCGTGCGTGATCGTGCCGGTCTTGTCCAGTGCCAGCCAGCGCAGCTTGCGGCCTTCTTCCAGATAGACGCCACCCTTGATAAGAATGCCGTGCCGCGCCGCCGCCGCCAAGCCGCTAACGATGCTGACCGGTGTGGAGATTACCAGCGCGCACGGGCAGGCGACGACCAGCAAAACCAGCGAGCGGTAAATCCAGTCCAGCCACGCTGCGCCCATGAATAGCGGGGGAATCAGTGCGACCGCAACCGCCACACCGAATACGGTTGGCGTGTACCAGCGTGCAAACTGATCGACAAAGCGTTGAGTAGGTGCGCGGCTACCTTGGGCAGCTTCCACCGCGTGGATAATGCGGGCCAATGTGGAGTTGCTGGCCGTGGCCGTAACGCGATACTCAAACGAGCCGGATTCGTTGATGGTGGCGGCGAACACCAGATCACCAGGCGCTTTTTCAACTGGCAGGCTTTCACCAGTGATCGGCGCTTGGTTGACCGTAGAGCGTCCTTCCAGCACTTCGCCATCGAGGGCGATACGCTCACCCGGCTTGACCCGAACCCGGCTGCCGATGGCGACCTGCTTGGCATCCTCTTCGCGCCACGAACCATCCGGCTGCTGCACCGTGGCTTGTTCCGGGGCAAGGTCGAGCAGGCCACGAATGGCGTTGCGAGCACGGTCCAGCGACTTTGCCTCGATCACTTCAGCGAGTGCAAACAGCACCATCACCATCGCTGCTTCCGGCCAGTGACCGATCAACATGGCGCCCGTGACGGCTATTGACATCAGGGCGTTCATGTTGAGGTTGCGGTTCTTGAGCGCAATCCAGCCCTTCTTGTAGGTGGAAAGGCCGCCCGCGAAGATCGCGACGAGCGCCAGAACAACGACTGACCAATGGTTGCCGTTGTGGAACCAGTAGACGGCTTCCGCAGCCAATGCAGCCGCCAAGGAGATGCCAAGCGGCCCCCAGTTGGTAGATGCGACTGTCGATATCGCCGGCGAGGCGTTGGCTTCCTCCGCATTGAGCACTTGCGCCTCGAAGTTCAGAGATTTCAGCGCGGCCAATACTTCCGGCAGGGTGTGGGCAGCATGGCGCACGGACAGGGTGCGCTGCATCAGGTTGAAATCGAGATTGGTCACCCCGGCTACCGTGGCAAGCTTGTTGCGGATCAGCGCTTCTTCGGTTGGACAATCCATCTTGGCGATGACCAGCTTGGTCGTCTGCTCGTCAGAAGCTTTATCCATGCGCACGGCCTGCATGCCGATGGCCTTCAAGGCTTGCTCAACCGGAGTCAACGATGGCAGTTCATGCCGCACGGCCAAGGTGCGCTGCATCAGGTTGAAGTCAAGCCCGACCACGCCCGGCAGCGCGGCTAGCTTGCTTCGGATCAGCGCCTCTTCCGTGGGGCAATCCATGTTCTCGATGCGGTAGACCGCTTGGGCCGATTCAGCCGTTAGCTGGGCTTGCGCAGGGGGCTGGCTGATCGGCACGGTCGAGCAGCCGCACCCCTTTGAACCGCATTCGCTCATGACAATTCCTTTACGCAGATTTCTGTATTGCTCATTAAAGACCCTATAGCTACTATAGAGTCAAGTTTTAAATGAGGATGAAATATGGAAATCAGGATTGGTGAACTTGCCAAGCGGACAAGGTGCGAGATCGTCACCATCCGCTATTACGAGAAGGAGGGGCTATTGCCAAAGCCAGCGCGCAGCGGCGGCAACTTCCGGCTATACGGTGACGCTCACGTCGAGCGCTTGCAGTTCATCCGCCATTGCCGTTCGCTCGACATGACGCTGGGAGCAATCCAGGCATTGCTGGACCTGCGAGATAACCCGAATCAGGATTGCGGCGAGGTCAATGCGCTACTGGATGGCCATATCCAACAAGTAGAGGCCCGCGTGGAAGCGTTGTTACAGTTGAAGAAACACTTGGCCGTTTTGCGCGAGAGGTGCTCAGGCGCTCGACAGGTAGAAGCATGCGGCATCTTACAAGGGCTGGCAGATTGTTGTAGCCAGGCCGTTTCCGCCTCAAATGCGCCTGTGGCGTGACCTGCCAACTGCATGATCGAGCTTTCGCTTAGCGTGCTTTATTTTCCGTTTTCTGAGGCGACCCCAAGTAGAGAAATCATCCGAAAAACTGTAGAAATAGTAAATATATATATTATTAGCAACTTATTTACTAATAGACAATTGGAAAAAGGTATTATTAATTTATAAAATGTGGAGCGCTATTAACTCAAATTCTTTATAAAAAGGCTTTAAAGAGTTTTAATAAGAAAAACGAGGGATTGAAATAAGAAAACCCTGGATTCTTCACTTATCGCTAAGGAGAGGAATGGCCCAGGGACAGTAATAATATTATAGAGTAAATTTCGTGCAAGAGCAAAATGAATTATTAGACGAGCTATTAATTATCTTTTCAAAGCAACGATTTGAAGGGTATTTGACTAAATCTTTAAATACGACAGAGGCTTTAGTTAACTATTCCTGGAATATTGAGCTTTGTCAGGGGCTTTATCCTTTTATTCAGATATTAGAAATAGCTTTACGCAATAGTCTTCATCAAAGTATTACGGTTTTATTTGATAGGGAAGATTGGTTTGAATTAGATTTTCTAGGTGAATGGGAGAAAGAACAAGTAAAGCAAGCAAAAAAGACGCTCAGTAAAAATAAGAAACCCATTGAGCCTGGTAGAGTTGTTGCCGAGCTATCTTTTGGTTTTTGGACAGCACTATTGGATGTACGTTATGAGCACAGTCAGATTTTGTGGCCAAAATTGTTTAAAACGAGACTTTTTCCTTTCTTAAAGCGGTCACAACGAACACGACATTTTCTTTCTAAAGAATTTACACAAGTACGAAGACTTCGTAATCGAATCTTCCATTACGAACCGATTTGGTACTGGCATGACTTACTTAACCGATATGAACAAATTATTTTTCTAATTAATGCAATATCTAATAAGGCAGCAAACTATTTGAGGCTCTTTGAGGATTTTGAGTATATCCATGGTAATGGGAGAAATAGTTTACAACAAAAAATCGTTAGAGTAATTGAAAATAATCATAAGGAATAAATCATTTGTAAACTTAAAGGTGGATTTAATAGCGCAAGCCAAATAAATATTTTATGACGAAAAGCAGTTGCATTAGTGGGTTGAATCCGCGCCCCACCCGCTATAATAAGTCTGATAATAAAATTAACCAGACCTAATTATATAAGTCTTCATTAAATAAAATAGTCTCACCAGTGGCGAGACTATTTTATTCATCCTCGGATAACAGTTCGTGTAATTTTTCTTGCAACAATTTTTTATCAGGAAGTTGAATTTGGTACTCTGCAATCAAGGCGGGTGATAGAGTTCTGTTTAATGAAAATTCTACAACCTCCTTATCTTTACTCGCACATAACAATAATCCTATAGAAGGATTCTCATGTGATTTTTTCACCGTTTTATCCAATCCTTCTAGGTAGAATGATAGCTTTCCTAAGTATTCAGGTTCAAACCGCCCTACTTTTAATTCTACAGCTACTAAGCAATTTAAACCTCGATGAAAAAATAACAAATCAATTAAAAAATCTCTTCCACCTACTTGTAGTGGATACTCTGTTCCCACAAAGCAAAAATCCTTACCTAGTTCAATTAGAAAGTTTTTGAGTTTCGTTAATAAGCCTCTATGAAGATCTATTTCTCCATGATCATCCTGAAGACCTAAAAATTCAATCATATAGGTATCTTTGAACGAATTTTTTGCTTCTGGGTGGGATTGCTCTAAAGCTCCTGAAATTTGAACAGGATTTAACAAGGATCTTTCATAAAGTGCGGATTTAAATTGCCGCTCTAATTCTCTTTTACTCCATTGTTCTTGAAGGCATTTATGAAGATAAAATTCTCGTTCTTCCCTTGTTTTACTCTGATTGATAATTATTAAATTATGGGTCCAAGGTAATTGTCTCACCAGTGGTGAGACAATTTGATCATTATGATAGGTTTCATAAAATTGTTTCATTCTAAAAAGGTTAGGTCTTGTGAAACCTCTAATACCGGGTTGAGTCCGGGATATATAGCTTGCCAGATGTTCTACAACTCCTTCACCCCATTCAGCAACTGAAATTTTTTGACTAATGTACTCACCAATACGCCAATATAAATCAATTAATACAGTGTTAACCGCTTGATAAGCCTTATTTTTTGAAGAGGTAATTAAATTAACAATGTCTTCAAAATTTTGCTCATGAATTTGTACGGATTGTATTTTACCCATCTTAAACCTTATTTCATAATATCTCGTAATTTTCTCATATGATTACACTCCAATACAGCTTAATCTAAAGGTTTAAAAAACGGTGATTTATTAACTATTAGAAACATTTTATAATTATCAGAAACATGAGGTTTTGGGATATTCAGTAGAAACATTCCCCTTAGCTATATTTTAATCTGCTATTACATAAATCGTACATTTTTACTGCATATTATTTGCCGATCTTCTATACGAGCATAATTAATAGTTGGAAACATATAGATAAAACTATCTTCGGCAATAAGATCAATAATTAAATCAAGATGTTCATTAGAGGATTTTTCTGCGCACAAATTAACTGCAAATTCATTTATTAATCCAGCCAATAAATCTGCTATTTGCAAGGCAGCATAATTTTCTGAATTTTTAAATTCAAAATTATGTATTGGTAAGTAATCAGGATAAATATAAAAGCACTTATCTCGCACTTTTGACTTTAATATCCTTTGTTTCTCCTCTGGATTACCTTTTAAGCTAGTAATAATCCAATCTCTTTTTTTTAATACCCAGGAATCATCATGGACTACATCAAAATTTTTACCATCAAAAAAATATGTCCAATGATTTAGTAGCTGATATACGCAGGGTAAAGTTGTATCTAACCAGGAAGGTTGGGCAGGCTCATTTTGAATTGAGTTGCCATTAATTAGTTTTACACAGTCTTCAAGAGTCGTATTTAAAATCCAGCGATAAATTAAGGCTGCCTGCTCACAGTCGTCTTTTAAAATTTTAATATGTTCAATTAAAGATTCATACCCTTCCTTCGAGCCCCTTTCCATAAAGAATGAGTACAGCTCAATTAATTTAAATATATAGCCTAGGCCTGCTATTCTAACAAAATGAAACCATAAATCCTGCATCCTAAAAAAGAGCCAATCTGGGTCGCCTGTAATATAAGATTTATTAGGAAATTTTTTCTCATAGGCACTATCATGAAAAAATGTTAGAAAAGAGTGGAATAAAAAAAGAGGTTTATATACTGAATACACTTTAAAACTAGAGTCCTCACTTTCACTTAACTCAGTCAGTACCTTATAGCATTTATTAACACGTCCTTTTTTTTCCAAGGTTTGAGTATTTAACTTCTTTAGATTGATTTCGAAAAAAGTTTCTTTCCAGAATTTTTTTGCAAGTATTTTCTGAAAAATTATGTGAAGCAAATGTAATACAAGGCTGCTTCTTATCTCTGAATCCCTGCTCGGTATTACCTGACTCATCAAAATATACGACATTTATACATTTACTTTTTATCACTCGTTGTATTTCCTTATTGAGCTAGCCTTACTTTGTAACTTTATTACAATAATAAATTTTGTGCTCTTGCCGTCTGAATTTTAGTTTCACTCCCCTATCAAAACAGGTAAATCGTATCTTTTAACAGTAGGCCGTTTCATATCCTGTACCAATATACGGAATTAACTGGTTGATATATTTAGTGTAGTCCTTCCTGCGCCAACCATTTTGCAAATAGCATGAATTAAATGTGTTTTAGTAGTATACAGTGTGTCTGCCAATTCTATTGTCCATTATAAATTTTTTCTGGCCTGCCTTTTTTAATTTTTTTGTTCAGTAAGTCTAAAAAATTAATTTAAAATAAACTTTGATTAATATACAGAGTTTATGGACTGAATTTAAGTTGAAATTTGCTATTTTAGGTAGACTAGTTGATGCGTCCGGAAACCCATCCTTTTATGGCGTTGCGGTGTATGAAAATGTTTAATTTTAAGGTAAGCCTATCTAAGGCTAATGATTAGATTTAAAATTTAAATTAACCTAATAATAGGTCTAGCACCATGGCAAACCTATCCATGAATTTTTAATAATCAATTAGCTCCTCATGGTTTTATTTTTGGCTATTACTAATTATATGATGAGGTGATTATCTCATCATATAAGGATTACTATACGAATAGATTGCAATTTAATACCTAAAATTAAAATTTGCTGTGTGGGTAATACCTAATAACTGATCATGAATTCTACGCTTAGATTCATCAACCAAAATTTCCTTAGCATTATTAATTTTTTGAAATTCTTCTGGTGCTTCGAGAGATTTATTTCTGTCAGGATGATACTTAAGGCTTAATTTTTTGTATTGCTTTTCAATATCACTCTTATTTGAGTTTTGATCAATGCCTAATACTTCATAACAACTTCCATATTTATCAATAAATACCTCTATTGGACTTATTGGTTGCTTTCTTTTATTTTGCTCAGGAAAAATAAATTCTTCTTTCAAATTTGATCTAAAAAATTTCATAAACTCTTCTTGATCTTTTTTGGGATCTCTTGTTGATTCAAATTCCAGCATATTTCTAATGAAAATTAAATCCTTTTGAGCATTGGAAAGAGAAATGGTAGGCACATCTTTGTTTTTCCCAAAGGAAAAGAAGCGTATACTATAATTAAACCAATTAGTTACAGTATTTACTCTCTGATCACCAAACAAAACATGATTAATTGCCATATCAATTAATTTGAATTTTTCATCAAAACTTATTTTCATTTTCCTTAAAGAAAAATTTATATTTTCAGTAATGGATTTAAAAATTGATACATGCTTATTTTCATCTAAATTTTGTTGATAAAGATGATTAAGTTGATCTTCTAAGGACGCCTTATCAAATTCTTCAGTAAGAAAATTAATGTAAAAAGGGGAAATTTGTATATTTTCAAGTATAGCGAGTCCAAACTCTGTCCCTCGCATAGAAGCGCTATTTAATTTGGCATGTGATAAATCCGTTCTTAATAAAAGGGCGCGATCTAAATTCGCACCTTCTAAATTGGAGTGGGTTAAATTAGTATCAGTTAAATCGACATCATTAAGATTAGCTGATCCAAAATCGGAATTTCTCAAGTCTAGTCCTGATAAATTAAGATAGCCCTTAAAATTTTCATTGTACTGATGTCTAAAAATACTAAACGATTTATGTTCTGTAAAAAAAATATTTTGTGAATAATTTATGGCTTTTAAAATAGCAATAGCTGCTTCTATACCAGTTAAAATAGTATTTTTAGTTAAATCATGACCAATGTAGTTACAAAATAAATCAAAATCGCCTTCTAATAAAGGTTTTAAGTTTGTTCCTTCCTTTTCTAAATCATTATTAATTTTTAGATAAACATTTAAGATGGCACTTTTTAAAATGTTTATATCGATTTTTTTAGTGTCTTCTGCTTTACGAGTAAGCGTTAGACAAATAATATCTTCGTCATCAAGCTCAGATATGTCTACCGAAGTTAATTTTTCATACATATCACTTGCGCGAAATTTTGTTAGAAATCCTTGAGCTTCTGATAATGAATGATTTCCTAAGGAATAAATTTTAGCCCGTGTAATTTCATCAAGAATATTCTGTTCTAGCATACTTTCCTACTAATCTTTTAATGTTATTAACTTACTCTATCGAGTTAGTATATCGTATAAACATTTTTCTAATTCAGAATAAAATGAAGAAGTTTAAAATATAAATAGGTCGTAAGATAGATTTTATCTCCCCTCTTGTTGTTTGTTACTTTGCCGTACCAAAGAATGATTTGAGATTTTCGTTTATTGTTATCGGAGTTTAAATGAGTTCTAGAAAGAAGTTGTAAGTCTAATTAACGTACTAACCAAATTTATTTACCTGGGAAACAGCTACATTACTATCTTATTTTATAAAAAGTGCTTTTTCTTTTTTCTATCTCTACAATAACAGTTTTGAAAAAGGATTTAATCATGGCAATTACTATTAGTGTAATCAGAGCAGCGCTTCAAAAATATGATAATGAGACGGGCCCGGTCAGTTATTATGGGTCATCTCTGTGGGGCGAACGAGATGGCGTTAGTGAGCTTCGACAATTTCTTACTACTTTACCTTTAGAAGACCGAGAATTATTACGGCAGGAAACAATATCACTTGCCGAAATTCTTATTAAGGTAAAGTCTATTAATAAACCTCGCCATGATGCGCTTTTCAAAGGATTAAAAGAACAGTTTAGTTTAGAAAAATTGCAGGCATTTAAAAGATTAAATGATAATAATCTCGTAGATTTATATTTTGATAAAGTCTTTCATCATGTCAATCCTGTCAGTGCCGCAAGAGCAATTACGCATTTTAGAAAAATGTCTAAAAAAGACATTGACGTTAATCTCAAAGAGCAAACATTACCAGAATTGCTCTTACAAGAAGACCCTTATAAAACGATAAAATCAAAAACTTCGATTGCGAGAGCGCTAAGCTATCTAGAAAAATGTAATTTAAATACGCCAGACAACAACAAGAAAATTCAGGAACAACCAATACCTATTCAGAAAGCACTTAGAAAGTGTATAAATAATAATATCTTAATTGATCAAAAAATTTTGTCACTTATTGAAAAGAGTAAAGAGCCAATAGATATGGCTAGTGCTCTCATAGAGCTTTTTCAATATAAGAATAACGAACATAGGATTACCATCTTAGAAGAAGCAAAAACCTGTATTGATCCTAAATTTATCAGAGGTGCACTCATTTTATTATCTAATAAGAAAAATCCATGTGATAAAGATACTCTACAACTCCTAAAGCAAGCTGAAGATCCCTGTGTAGCTGCAAAATTAATTGTTTTAGAAGAGATGAAATCTGAAATTAACAACCTAAATAAGATTACCTACTCCGCTTTAAGAGGCGTGTTATTTATTCAGGGTAAAGCTATTAGAGCGCCTGAAACTTTAATTCAAGAGGCAGAAGATAAATTAAAAGAAAGTTTTAAACATCATTAAGTATAAGAAATGTCATTACTATAAATTGATAGCAGGTTATTGAATGAGTCTGACAAATTTCTAGTCAAACTTGTCTTTAAAATACCGCCTTAAGATTTTTTTGGATAATGAACCTCCCCGTGGCAAGCCACGGGGAGGTTCATTCTTTTATTTGAAATTATACTAAAGAGCTTAGTAAGGCGTATTTAGCTAAAACTTCTATTTCAGCTATGTTCATCTTAATTAATGATTTTCTTTAAGCCAATTTATTTACACCTACTCTCAGACAAATCTATTCGGTTAATTATCAAACTCTTGGAATGTAAATCATAGACGGCATGCTTAACACTAAAAAATTTATTAGTGCCAATATAAGCGTCATAAAATTTTAATTTAATTTGTTTTAGATAATGCTTTTTCAAGAATGAGTTCGAAAACTCATCCTTTTATAAATATTATATGTCATATTTTTTACATAGAAATAATACATTAATTCAAATATTATTTAATTTTTAATTAAGCGATAATACTTAAATGTTTTTTTCAAAAGTGAAAATTATAACTCGATTAGAATTTGAAATTGGTACTTGTAGCCGAATGGGAAGTGGTGCACCTCACTCTATTGAACATAAAAGTTATGATTCTTTAAAAGAAGAGATAATAAATGTTCACAAGGAATTTTGTAGCCTTATTGAAAAATGTTATAACGAAACGAAAAAAGATTATATTGAAATGGGCGAAGATGCCTATGAATATAATGGTATAAGGGTTCTATATATAATTAAAGGAACATTAAACGAAATTAGTTTAGATGAAAAAATAGATAGCATCGAAGGCTTCTTTAATTTTGCTGAAAAATATTTTCAAGTACCTAGAGACAAAGATGTTGATATGTTATTAGAGTGTGGGAAATATAACGAGGAAAAATTTCTACTATTCTATCCAAACAATGAAGCATTAGAAAAATTAAACTACTGTTCAATAATTTAAGGCCCTATCTTTGTTTAAAAAATTAACTTTACTTTAAAATTAACTTTTAAAGTTGTTAATATAAACATTTAACTTAAGGTATTTAATTCATGTCAGATAAGGCTCGAGGGACCGTAAAGTGGTTTAAGGAAGAAAAAGGTTTTGGTTTTATTGAAGCAATGGCAAAGATTACTTTGCCCACTTTAGCGCTATTCTAAACAGTGGTTTTAAAACGCTTTCAGAAGGTGCCGAAGTTTTATTTAAACCTTCGCAAGGTCAGAAAGGACCGCAAGCTGAAGACGTTGAGGTTATCTAATTTAATGGCAATCCTTCGCCTTAATATTTAGAACCATTAAAGCGCTTGCCTTGTATTTTAAATATCAGATTGATTTAATTTATCATGATATTACTTATATTGTTACATATATGAGTAATATCTAGTTTTGAAGTTTAAGTAGGAACTATCTTATAAAATAGTTAGACGTTATAAGTTGCTAGTGTTAGTTTAAATTGAAATTGAACGAAATTTGAATATAAGTATCATTAGTCAAATTATTAAACGGTTTATTTAAATGTCTATACTCTTTCGCACCTTAAATTTTACTTCCATTTTGTTTCTTTCTTTTTCTGTCTTTAGCGAACCGCCTAAAACCTTTACACAAGCCAAAAAACAGATACGGGTACTATTTGCTCTTCAACGCGAAACATTATATTGCCGTTGTCAATTTGATGCTCGCTTACGTGTTGATTTAGCAAGTTGTAATATGCAATCTGCGGCAAGTTTTAAACGAGCGCTCCGTGTCGAGGCTGAACATATGATGCCAGCTGAAAATTTTGGCAATCACTTTGCCTGCTGGCGAGAGCCCCTGTGTATTAAGAAAAATGGGAAACGGTACAAAGGGAGGAAGTGTTGTGAAAAGTCTGATAAACAATTTAGGCAAGCAGAAGCGGAGCTTTATAATTTGTGGCCTGCTGTAGGCCTGGTTAATCAAGCCCGCTCTAATTATCGCTATAGTATGATAGAAAACCATACCCTCTTTTATGGTTGCCCTATAACGATTGATAAAGCTTTTAGGCGTGTAGAGCCGGCAGATTATGCCAAGGGTATTGTGGCGCGAGCCAATCTTTTTATGTCCGAAAAATATGGTATTGCATTAAGTGAAGCCCAACGAAACCTATTTATGGCTTGGGATAAACAATTTCCGCCCGAGGCAAATGAAAAATGGTGGGCTGCAGCCGTTGCTAAAATGGAAGGCTATCCTAATCCTTACATTACTACCCATGATTTAAAAACAACTTGTTCTTTATCAAAATAAATTTTGAAAACTCTTGCGGAGCGTAACAACCTGCGAGCTAAGTGAAGCTTGAGTCGGGGCATGTGGGTAACAAACACAATTCCTTTTTAACGATAATATTAAATTGAGATGCGCTTATAAATAATCAGTCAGTGCCTGGCCTATTAATCGCAATTCGAGGAGCTTTCCAAACCATTGAGCCTCTTCTAAATTAATTTTTAACAGTAAAGAGTCTTGCCCGGTTCCTTGGTATTTAATAAAAAAATTATCTTTTTCCTTATGGATTTTATTAAGGATAAGCCCGTACTTTTTGAAATAAACTAAGCCATAAGTTGCATCGTTAAAAGAAGCGTTTTTTGCAAGAATAGCTAAGCTTTGATTAGGCCACGGGCTATGACAAAATTTTTTATAAATATGAAATGCAAAACTCTCGTTGGGATAAGCACCATAGACACCCTCCTCTCTCACTGGCTGCTCATGAAAACTTAAGGTTTCTTGATTCCAGCTAAGAATGGGTAGGTTTATTATTTGTATTAAGGGTTGATTGGCTATGTCGGATTCTAATAAAGCAAGAATGGAAATATTAAAAAATTGCGCTAATTTCTTTATCAGTAAGGCTCTAGGTTTTTTAGTTTTACCTGATAACAGATGATGTAATGTAGGTTGAGGAATATTGGCTAACCTCGATAAACCCATCGCATTAAGATTATGTTGGAGCATTAAGCTATTTAAATTTTTTACTAATGTACCGTTTGTCATCAAATCAATTGGCTATAGAGTTGAATAATGCTGCGCTGTACTAAATAAGACGCACTTTTGCAAAAAGTATAAAAACAGCTGTTAAAGCTCCTTTAGTTAAAAATAGAATACCTGAAGCTAAATCAATAATTTAACAAATTAATTAAATATAATATTTATTATAAATATTTTAATTTCTAACCTTAATAAAGCATCTGACTTATTAAACTAAAATAAGCTTACTTTGACAAGGTCAACAGAAGCGCAGAAATTTGACAAAATACCCTACCGGGTATATACCTATAGGGGTATATTGGAGAAATCGCATGTCAAACCATCCAGAGCACCATAACGAATTATCACGCATCAATCGCGCCATTGGTCAACTTGAAGGCATTAAGCGCATGATTGAGGAGAATCGCTATTGCGTGGATATCTTAGCGCAATTACGTGCTAGCCGTAATGCTTTAAAAACCATTGAGCTTAGCGTGCTTGAACACCATGTTTTAAGCTGTTTAAAGGAAGCCGCATGTCATGGCACTCAAGAGGAAATGCAAGAAAAAATGGATGAGATTATGATGCTTCTTAAAAAATATGATTGAGGTGAGTTATGATTAATTCTGAAAACAACGCCCAACATGATACCAATGCACATAAGTGCTGTGCACATCAGGCTAAAAAACCTGTGCTTAAGCCTATACTGTCAGGCAATGCCTTTTATACGTGCCCCATGCATCCGCAAATACGGCAAGAAAAACCAGGAACATGTCCAATTTGTGGTATGGCACTTGAGCCTGAAGACGTAACGCTTGAAGCACAAAAAAGCCATGAATATCACAATATGTTCTGGCGTTTTATTCTTGCCTGTTTTGCTAGCATTCCTGTTGTGGTATTAGCTATGGGTGAGCATTGGCTAACGGCTTATGTACCTTATTCAATTTCTCTTTGGGCGCAAGCACTCCTTACCACCTTGGTAGTTTGGGGTTGTGGCTGGCCTTTTTTCGTGCGCGGTTGGCAATCCATTCGAACGCGCCATTTAAATATGTTTACTTTAATTGCTATTGGTACGGGGGTTGCCTGGGGTTACAGTGTAGGTGTCATTTTATTTCCTGAATTGCTTCCCGCCGTATTTAAAGCCCGAGGTATGCTGCCTGTTTATTTTGAGGCAGCGGCTGTGATTACAACCTTAGTTCTTCTAGGACAAGTGTTGGAGCTCAAAGCGCGAGAACGCACAGGCGATGCCATTAGAGCGCTGCTTAATCTTAAACCCACCACAGCGCGCCGATTAAATGAACATCAGCAGGAAGAAGAAGTTTCACTTGAGGCTGTCAACGTCGGTGATAAATTAATGGTCCGCCCTGGTGAAAAAATCCCAGTGGACGGTGAGGTCATGAGTGGGCAGAGCCATGTGGATGAATCCATGCTAACCGGTGAGCCTATGCCCGTTAGCAAAGAGCCTGGGCAAAAAGTCATTGGGGGTACATTAAATCAAGAAGGAAGTTTTATCATGAGGGCAGCTCTCATTGGTAAAGACACGTTACTGGCTCGCATTATTACGCAAGTCAGTGAGGCTCAGCGCAGCCAAGCGCCGATTCAGCGATTAGCAGATGCGGTGGCAGCTTGGTTTGTACCCACGGTTCTGTTTATTGCAATCCTTGCTTTTTTAATGTGGTTTTTTGTAGGTCCACCGCCTGCTTTAAATTTTGCGCTAATGGCGGCAATCTCAGTATTGATTATTGCGTGTCCCTGTGCGTTAGGGCTTGCCACGCCTATGTCTATTATGGTTGGCATTGGGGAAGGCGCAAGGCGTGGTATTTTAATTAAAAATGCAGCATCGCTCGAACGCTTGCGCAAAATGACAACCCTTGTGGTGGATAAGACTGGAACCTTGACCAAAGGCCATCCTGTTTTAACAGACATTATCCCAAATTCAGGCTGGCAAGAAGACACGTTGTTAAGGCTTGCCGCCTCTTTAGAGCACCATAGCGAACACCCTTTAGCAAAGGCTATTCGCGATGAGGCCGTGGCGCGAAAACTGTCTTTTATTGAGGTAGTCGACTTTATGGCCGTAAGCGGTAAAGGAGCAAAAGCGCAAATAAATGGACAGGCAGTTGCCATTGGCAATCGTCATTGGTTATCAGTGAAGCTAGATGAGGTACCTGCAGAGGCCTTAAAGGCACAGGAAGAAGGTGCAACCCTTTTATATTTATCAGTAGATAATCAATTGGTAGGCGTATTTATTGTTAGAGACCCTATCAAGGCCACGAGTAATCAGGCAATTGCATCACTTAAGGAAAAGGGTATTGAAGTCATTATGCTAACAGGCGATAACACGATTACAGCCAACGCGGTTGCAAAGCTTGTAGGTATTAAAAAAGTAATTGCGGAAGTGCTTCCTGAGGAAAAAAGTAGAATTGTTAGTCAATTGCAACAAGAAGGGAAGGTGGTCGCTATGGCAGGGGATGGGGTCAATGATGCGATAGCCCTAGCAAAAGCGGATATTGGACTGGCTATGGGCACCGGAAGTGACGTGGCGATTGAAAGTGCTGGCATGACGCTCCTTACCGGCGATTTAAGCCAGCTTGTGGTGGCTTATGAATTGTCTAAACAAACGGTCAAAAATATCCATCAAAATCTTTTCTTTGCTTTTATTTATAATGTCCTTGGTGTGCCCATTGCTGCAGGGGTGCTTTATCCTGTTATGGGCTTACTCTTAAATCCCATGCTTGCAGGCGCTGCCATGGCGTTAAGTTCGGTGTCAGTGATAATAAATGCGTTGCGTCTTCGGGGAAAACTAGCATAATAGAACTAATGGGCTTAACTTCATGAGGTTAGGTTTTAACAGGGACAAGGGAATGTTAAAACACAAAATGGTGTCAAAATTTGGGTGGGCTTTAATACTCGCTGGGAGCATGGTGTCAATAACGACCCACGCCATCAACCCGCTTGGCTTAAAGGAGCTAAACCAATTAGCACTTCATCAAAACAAAGACTTAAGGGCTTCCCGTTACGCGATTGCCATTGCCAAGGCTCGTCTCGTTCAAGCGGGGCTTTGGCCTAATCCCAATGTGGAAATGACCAGCAGTGATGACCGCGTATTTAAAGATGAAGGCGAGTACTCGCGAAGTATCCGATTAAATCAAGCACTACCGATTTCAGGTCGCCTGGCTAAGCAAAAAGCCGTCGCGTGCCTTGATTTGGCGCGTGCAAGAGCGGACTTACGTGAAGCAGCCCGGCAACTCAGTGCCAAAGTCGCTAATGCCTATTATGCGCTCGTTGTCATGGAAAATCGCCTGCGGCAATTAAATTATTTATATCATTTAAATCAGGTTTTGGTGCGGGTAAGTCACAATCGTTATCATGCCGCAGAAATTTCAGAGCTTGATGATAATTCAGCACGTATTGAATATGCACGCATCGGGCAAGACCGAGCCCTTTTGAAAAGTCAATTAATGAGTCAGTATGCGACATTAAATCAACTCCTTGGCCGAAAACCCACAGCTCCTTTGCTGATAAAAAAAGACATTGTGCTGCCAACGGCACAGCCTAAGTTAGCACAATTAATTAATAAGGCACTTCACTACCGCCCTGACAGACAAGGGCTAATGCTTGCCAGTCAGCGCGCTGCAGCCGAAATAGCGCTTACAAAAGCCGAGCGTTTTGCTGACTGGACCTTAGGTGTTGGTGTTCAGCAAGATAAAATTGTGGTTGAAGGCGCACCACCGCAGCAAGCGGACCGCCTATTAAATTTGGCCCTAGTCGTACCCTTGCCCTTGTTAAATGGCAATCAGGGACGCATTTTAGAAGCAGGCACTACGAAAACCCAGGCACTCATGGCCTTAAATGCGCTTAATCTTGTGATTGAAACGGAAGTGGTCAGTAATTTTAATCAAGTAAGTTTACTTAAAAAGAGCCTTTCTCAAACCAAAGCCACTTCGCTTCGCTTAAGCCTTGCGAATGTAAAACTGGCGCGCGATGCTTATCAGAATGGGCAAATGTCGCTCCTTAATGTCTTACAAGTTCAACGTCAACAAAATGATTTGCAAGCGGTGTATTTAACAACGATAGAAAAATACTTTCAATCGTATGTTGCGTTATGCACAGCAATTGGTGTTCGTGTCAGTAATGATTTTTGTGCCTACTTATCCTCGCCCAAGGAGTGTATAAAATGATAAATGGACCCGTGCTTTTGCGACATCTTCGCCGTATTTTGCTGATTGGGGCTTTTTTTTATACCGCTCTTGTTTTAGCCCATGGTGATGAAATTGAAGTTAATAATGCGGGTCCTGCGCAAGTGGTTTCATTAACGCCTGCACAAACAACCGCACTTGACATTAAAGTGGTTGAAGTCATGAAGCGCCCGATGGCTGAATTTTTGCCGCTTAATGGACAAATTCAAGTCTTGCCTAATTTGCAGGCCGATGTCAGTGTGCGCATTAGCGGGGCGGTGACGGCTATTGTGGCGAATTTGGGTGATAAAGTGACTAAAGGCCAGACATTAGCAACAGTCCAGTCGCGCCTAATAGGGGACCCACCACCCAGTGTGGCTGTGAAAGCGCCCATCACGGGCGTTATTGATGCGCGGAATGTGAATTTAGGACAGGCTGTTGAGCCTAATACTGTACTCTTTCACATCAGTAATCGCGAACAGTTATTGGTCATTGCGCAAGTGTATGAAGAAGATTTAGGGAAAATAAAAGTAGGCCAACAGGTCAACATTCATGCGTTAAGTTATCCGCGTGATGTTTTTCCAGGCAAGGTCATACTGATTGAGCCTAATTTAAATCCTGTAACACGTAGCATTAATGTACAAATTAGCTTAATGAATAAGAATGATTTATTAAAGCCTGGTATGTTTGTGCAAGCAAACGTCGTGCTTCGTTTTACACAAGCGGCCCTTGCAATTCCTAATAATGCGTTGCTTGAGGCCAATAATGAGACGTTTGTTTTTGTTAAATCAGGCGCCAGTTATGAGCGCACTGTGGTTCGCATTGGGGCAAGTGATGACAATTACACAGAAATTAAAGAAGGGTTGGTGCCAGGGGACGAAGTGGTGACCCAAGGGGCTCGCCAATTATATACCCTGTCTTTAAGTGGTAGCACCTCTAAGTCAAATCAAAAGGAAACTCATTAATGTTTACGCGATTAATTGCCTGGTCGCTTCACAATCGCCTGCTCATTTTAGCCTTAACACTTATTCTTTGTATCTTAGGCGGCTATACCTTAAAACAAATGCCCGTGGATGTGTTTCCTGAATTCGCCCCTCCGCAGGTGGTCGTGCAAACCGAAGCACCGGGCATGGCAACACAAGATGTTGAAACGCTTATTACCTACCCGTTGGAAAGTGCTATTAACGGCACACCCGGGGTTGCGAGTGTACGCTCTAAAACCTCTGTTGGTTTATCAACCATTATTGTAGTCTTTGATGATAAAACTGACATTTATCGCAACCGCCAATTGGTTAATGAGCGCATTCAACAAGTGGTAAGCCGCCTCCCGCCTGGCATTAACCCACCCGTCATGTTGCCAGTGACCTCAGCCGTTGGTTGGCTTATCAAATATGCCTTAATCAGTGATACAGCAGGGCCTGAAGTCTTGCGCACCATTTCGGATTGGACGATTAGACCACGTCTGCTTGCGCTAGGCGGGGTTGCATCTGTCGTGTCTATTGGGGGGGACGTTAAACAATATCAAGTACGCTTAATTCCTGAACGCCTGCTTGCTTATCGCATCACCATTGAAGAGGTACGACAAGCCTTAACCACCGCAAACCAAAATGTACCCGGCGCTTTTGTCCATCAGTCAGGTACAGAGCTTGTCGTCGGCACGCTTGGACGAATTCAATCCTTAGAAGACATTAAAAAAACGGCTATTACGGTACGCAAAGGCATCCCTATTACCATCGGCAATGTGGCCAATGTCTCTTTTGGTGGTGAAATTAAGCGAGGGGACGGGGCCTATAATGGAAAGCCTGCCGTGATTGGCACCATCTCCAAAGCCTATGGCGCTGATACAGTGACAACGACTGCTAAGGTAGAGCAGGCGTTAAATACTATCAAGCAAACCTTACCCCCTGGGGTTGAGTTAAAAACGGAAGTGTTTCGCCAAGCTAATTTTATTGAATCGGCAATTCGGAATTTAACGCGAGCTTTGCTTGAAGGCGCCATTATCGTGATTGCGGTACTTTTTGTTTTTTTAATGAATTGGCGAGCTTCTTTTATTACGTTTCTCGCGATGCCCGTGTCCTTTGTCATTGGCTTGTTGGTGTTGCACTATTTTAAAATTGGCATTAACGCTATGACGTTAGGTGGTATGGCGATTGCGATAGGAGAGGTGGTGGATGATGGGATTATTACGGTTGAAAATGTGGTGCATCGCTTAAGAGTCAATCGCCAAGCCATACACCCTTTGCCCGCTATCGAAGTCGTCTTTGATGCAGTCCTTGAAATCAGAGGCTCAGTGGTTTATGCCACTATAATTATTAGTCTGGTCTTTTTGCCTATTTTCTTTCTCTCTGGGATTGCCGAGCGTATTTTTAGCCCGTTAGCGATTGCCTATATTGCGTCTGTATTAGGCTCGCTTGTCGTGTCCATTACGATGGTGCCGGCACTTTGTTATCTCCTATTGGTCAAATCGAAAGAAAAAAGCGAAGACCAAGAGATAAGTCTTCATGCGTTACCTCAAAGTGAACGTCACTATACAGTAGAGCAAAAAGGAAAACAGGAAGCCGAAACGGAGACGCGTTTTGTGTTATGGCTTAAACGTCATTTTTTAACCGCTCTACACTGGTGCTTAGCCCATGTTAAAATCGTCGTTATGATGGCCCTTGTTGCTTTTTTGGCTGCTTTGGCGTTACTTCCCTTTTTTGGCACTTCTTTTCTACCTGAGTTTCACGAGGGGAATTTTATTGTTGCGATGAGCACATTGCCCGGCACCTCGTTAGACGAATCGATGCGTCTAGGGAGTCAGGTGCAAAAAACATTACTGCGCTACCCACAAGTTATCTCGATTGCGCAGCGCGCAGGCCGCAGTGAGCTCGATGAAGATGCGCTCCCGCCTAATGTGAGTGAGTTTGATGTTCGCCTTGATTTTGACAAAGACAAATCAATGGCGCCAGATGAGTTATTAAAAAATATTCGTGCGGATTTAAGTAATATTCCGGGTGCTGTGTTTAATGTCGGGCAATTTATCGCACATCGCATGGATGAGGTGTTGTCTGGCGTTCGAGCGCAAGTTGCTGTCAAAATCTTTGGTGATAATTTAACAACCTTAAATGAATTGGGGCAATCGCTTGAAGCTGTATTAAAATCAGTGCCAGGGGTGGTTGATGTGAATAAAGAGCAACAGATTAATGTGCCACAATTAATCATTAACATTGACCGCGAAAAGGCCGCTCGCTATGGGGTCAATGTTGGTCAGATTTCAGAAGACGTGCAAGTCCTTTTAAATGGCGTTAGTGTCTCAAGTATTTTAGAAGGGCAACGGACCTTTGATTTATATCTTCGGATGGATAAAGCAGGCCGTAATGACATTAAAGCCATTCAAAACATGCTGATTGATGCACATAGCCAAACTGAAAACGAGCCAGGGCAAATTCCTCTTCGCGCCGTTGCTGAAATTAAAGTGCAGCCTGAGCCTTTTGCCATTAACCGTGAAAATGTACAGCGGTTATTAGTCATTGGTTTTAATGTACAAGGACGTGACTTAGGGGGTGTCATTAAAGAGGTAGCGCAAGAAGTGCAAGAAAAAATTAAGCTGCCTGCAGGTTACTTTATTCAATATGGCGGCCAGTTTGAAAGTCAGCAGCAAGCATCCAGAGTGATTTTAAGTTTTGGTGCGTTAGTCATTTTTATTATGCTTATCTTACTCTATAAAGCGTTTGGCACGTTTAGAGAAGCATTACTAGTGATGTTTAATTTACCTTTAGCGTTAATAGGTGGGGTCATATCACTCTATCTCGCCAGTGGCGAGATGAGTGTGGCAGCCATGATTGGTTTTATTACCTTATTTGGGATTGCGGCGCGAAATGGTATTATTCTAATCAGTCACTATAATCAATTACGTTTGCAAGGCAAAACACGGGAGCAAGTGGTCATTGCGGGGACGATGGATAGATTGGTGCCGGTGTTGATGACGGCAGCCACAGCCGCGTTAGGTCTTTTCCCACTGCTTTGGGGTTCACCCGCTGGTAAAGAGCTCGAGCGCCCTTTAGCCCAAGTGTTATTAGGTGGGTTATTAACTTCCACGGTGCTAAACATGTTTGTGGTACCTACGGTTTATAATGCGCTTGAAAAAAGACGTGAACGACGGATGTCTTTAGAAAACCACAACCAGGAGAAACTAAATGAAACGAATTCTATTTAAATCTAACCTTTCTAGGGGGGTTGGCCTTCTTCTTAGTCTTTTAATTTTGGCAAGTCCGGACGTGCTTTTTGCAACGACCCATGAGACAACCAAAATCACGATTCCTGCCACCATGCCTGCTCTTTGGAAAGCCATTGATGAGCATAGCACCGCCCTTAATCAAGCGATAAAGGAAGGTAAGCTTAACTTGGTTCATGAACATGCCTTTGCTATTCGCGATTTAGCCAATGGGCTGCCGCCTTTAAGTAAGAATTTATCCCAAGAACAGAAAAAAACGCTGCAAGATACCTTAGGCTTTATCAATCAACTGGCTGGGCGTCTTGATAAAACAGGGGATGCCAATGATAAAGAAGGCACGCTTGCTAATTGGGCTAAATTACAAAAACTGTTAAACCAATTGCGGGCACTGTATCAACTACCTGTTTCTCATTAAGGATTTTTTATCGTGCAATTACCGCATACTTTAAAGAGCATGGTATTGACCATGCTCGCTTTCAATGTAGCGTCTGCTGAGACAAACGCCTTGCCCACTCAAACAATCTCCCCTTCTCAACTGCTTATTAAAAAATATCAAGTCCAAGTCAATGGGAAGCGTGTGGATTTGTTTCGTATTGAGCAACCGGATGGCACGTGGGGTTATCGAGGTATGAAAGGCGGGATGTTTGACGTCGTTGTTAAAAATCAAACCGATAAACCAACGGTGCTTCATTGGCATGGGTTAATCGTGCCTAATAATCAAGACGGGGTGCCTTATGTCACTCAGCCACCCATTCCTGCCGGTGGTGAGTATCATTATCGCTTTAAGCTTAAGCAAGCCGGAACTTATTGGATGCATTCGCATCATGACTTACAAGTGCAGCAATTTTTATCCGCACCGTTGATTATTGCTGACCCGAGCGATGTGCCGTCTAGCAAAGAAGTCACAGTGTTTATTGGAGATTTTAGTTTTAAAAAACCTGAGGTTATTTTTGCTGAGTTAAAAAAAGGAAACATGCCTGGTATGCAACATGGTAATGGGATGTCTGGCATGCCGATGAAAAAACAAACAGCGACTGATTTAAATGATGTGGCGTATGACGCGTTTTTAACCAATTATCGGACGTTAAAAAATCCTGAGGTCATCCAAGTTAAGCCAGGCGATAAGGTACGTTTGCGTTTTATCGCAGGCGCTGCCATGACTAATTTTTTTATAAACACGGGCCTTCTAGCAGGAGTTGCAATTGCGATTGACGGTGAAGCGATTAAGCCTGTGAAAGGCAATCAGTTTCAGCTGGCCGTAGGCCAACGTCTTGATGTCATAGTTACCATTCCAGCAGGCGAAAATGCTTATCCTATCTTGGCACAAGGAGAGGGTACGAATTTGCAAACAGGCCTTATTTTAGCAACGCCCAAGGCTAAAGTTCCTATGCTTAATGAACGAGCTGCATTCACAGCAGGGGCGCTTAACTATGACCAAGAATTTCAGTTTAAAGCGGCAACGCCTTTAGCAAAAAAAGCGCCTGGCCAAACGTTAATAGTTAATTTAGAAGGCGACATGATGCACTATGTTTGGACAATCAATAATCAGGTGTGGCCTAAGATTAATCCATTAAAGGTGAGTGACAATAAACGAGTGGAAATGGTATTTAATAACAAGACGATGATGGCCCATCCGATGCATCTGCATGGTCACGTGTTTGAAGTCACTGAAATTGATGGTAAAAAAATTGATGGCGGATTGCTCCATGACACCGTTTTAGTACGACCTAACTCCACAGTTAAAGTACAATTTGATACGGATAACCCAGGCAACTGGATGCTGCATTGTCATATGCTCTATCATCAGGAAAGTGGCATGATGACGATTATGAGTTATCCAGGTGTTAAGGCACCTGCTTTAACCATGCAACACGCGACACATTAAAGGTATAAATGGATTTAAATAAAAGGAGAGTTAATTAACATGAGAAAAATCACGTATAGTACTTTACCTGCTGTATTTCTGGCACTGGCGGGTTGCAGTAATAATGCAGCGCTATTGCCTGAAGCACACCTTGTCACTGTTGCTCAATCACAGGCAGCGATTAAACAGTGTAAAAATTTAGGCAAAATAATGGCCTCTGATGTCAATGGGGTCAGTCAAGCCTATCAATCGCATGAGCATTTATATCAAGATGAAGTGAATATGCTGAAAAATAAGACTGCGCAATTAGGGGGTAATACGGTGGTTATTACCAGTGACAAAGCAACGTATACGGGCAACCCCAAAACACATTCAGTAGACACCCATACCTTAGAAGGTATAGCTTATCAATGCAGGCGATAAAAGAAAGTAACGCCGTTATTTGCTTAAAAATACGTTTGTTTCTTGCTGTTAGGTGGCTACGTTAGCCTTTAAATTTTTTTATCCTGATAAAACACGCCATTGTCTTCAATACAGTGGCGGTTAACCTTTAATTAAGACGCTATCGCTTTTGATGTTTTTATCCCGTGTTTGCTGTGGTCCATCTCGTGATGTTTGCTGAATTCATACGTCAGGGAATAGAGGGTTGTAGTCACAATCGCCTACCAAGTGATGCTATAATTGATTTATTTTCCAGAAGAAAGTCTAAATGGTACGTATACGAGCGTTGTCTCCAACCTTAGCCGCTTTAGGCGCTGCTGTGTTTTTTGGTGGCAGCACCCCCTTTGCCAAAGAACTTGTTGGGCAAATCTCGCCTTTGTTACTGGCTGGCTTGTTGTATGCGGGTAGTGGTATTGGGTTAACGCTAGTGCGCTTTATTAAAGACCGCGGTTGGCAAACTTCGGGGTTAGTCAAAGACGATTGGACTTGGTTGTTGGCTGCTATTGGTTTTGGCGGCATTTTAGGCCCTATATTATTAATGGTTGGCTTACAGCAAACGAGCTCTGCAACAGCCTCTTTATTATTAAATCTTGAAGCCGTACTCACCGCTTTATTAGCCTGGCTTGTTTTTAAAGAAAATACAGCCCCACGAATTATACTTGGCATGTTTTTGATTGTTGTAGGTGGCGTCTTATTATCATGGCCTCAAGGTCAAGCAACAGCCTATAATCTGTTTGGGCCAATTGCTATTGCAGGGGCGTGTCTTTGTTGGGCTATTGACAATAATCTCACACGCAAAGTCTCTACGGGTGACCCTTTTTTTATTGCAGGAAGCAAAGGGCTTGTTTCAGGTATCGTGAGTATAAGCTTGGCGCTTTGCTTTGGATTAACCTTGCCTGCCTTCTCGACAACCGTTTATGCTGTATTGGTTGGATTTATTGGTTATGGTGCAAGCCTTGTTTTATTTGTTCTTGCTTTACGAGCCTTAGGCACTGCCAGAACAGGTGCATATTTTTCGACAGCCCCTTTTATTGGTGCGGCAATTGCCATTTTATTTTTTCATGAAAATACGTTTATGACATTTTGGATTGCATCTGGATTAATGGGGGATTGGTGTGTGGCTACATCTCACCGAACATCATGAGCATGAACATACGCATGAGCCACTAGCGCATAGTCACAGTCATACTCATGACGAACACCACCAACATTCACATGCTTTTCTTTGGGATGGCAAGGAGCCCCATACACATAACCATCATCATGAGGCGATAAAGCATTCACACCCTCATTATCCTGATGTGCATCACAGACATGATCATAAATAATTTTTACACCTATTTTCTTGTCAATTTAGAATAGATAGATTAGGAAATCACTTTCGTCTTTAACTTTTTTTCACATGGAATAAATACGCCATTGTCATCAATACAATGGCATGTTATGGCTTAATCAAGAAACCATCTTTTCACATTCCTCTGCGCACTGATAGCATGCTTTTGCACAGTGTTTGCAATGTTCCATGTGCTGATGTTTGCTACATTCATCGCCACAAGCCCGACAGATTGTAGCGCATAATCGACATACTTCTTTTACAAACTGAGAGCCACGCGCCATCATTTCAACGGCAAGGGCACAAATTGCAGCACAGTCATGGTCAAGCGAGATGCACTGAGCGAGGGCTTTTGCTTTATCTTCTTTACTACAAGCCGCGGCACAATGTTCGCATTCTACGGCACACATCTGACATGCTTTAATGCATGATTCATATTGGTGGTGTGTCATGTTATCTTCCTTGGTTTAATGGTTAGTGTGACATATGATTATCGGTAGATTGCCCACTAGACTGCTCGCTTGATTGGTTACTGCCATACCATTGCGAACGCCATGCTTTTAACTGCTGAATTTCTTTTTCTTGCGCGTCAATAATTTTTTGTGCCATCTCTTTAATTTCAGGGTGCGTTGCATTATTTAGTGCATCTTTCGCCATCATAATGGCGGCTTCATGATGCGGAATCATAAGGTCAATAAAGCGTTTATCGTATTGGTTGTCTTTTTTACCTAACTTCTCCATCATCATTTTATCCATCATGGATTGACATGTTGACATTGAGCCTGACATGCAAGGGCCATTATCCTCAGCCCAGGTGGCTATAGGCAGTAGAAATGAAATCGCAAGTGTGCTTGCGATAAGTGTTTTTTTAAACATAAACGCTCCTTGTTAACTGTTTAATTTAAGTCTCTTTAACAATAGACCTTTTTAAAGAAAGAGCAAAGGTTAGAGAGGTGTTTTTACGCCTCTTAAATGACGTTTTATTTTAAGAAATGACCCGGCTGCACTGGCAAAAGACTATTAAGACCTTATACTGAATAATAACAAAAGGATTAATTGCGTGATAAAATGAACACTCTTTTTATTCCTACAACAATGATTATTTTAGGTGTTTTATTTCTTTTAAAAGGAGGACATTTAATCCAAAGATTGCTTAAGCATACCAAAATCTATCAACATTATTGGCTCGCCTATTTATGTCTGATTGGATTTTTTATTTTAGGTTACAGTGGTTGTATTTTATATGGTATTTATATTGACCCTCATTGCCTTAATTATTTTTATGCAACTATTTTTTTACTCGGTGGGTTTTATATTTATTTATCCTGTCAATTAATGACAAAGACGATTAAAAAAATAGAAAGCATGGATGAGTTAACCTCTCGATTTGAAGCGCTTGAGCATCGTATTAAGCATGATGGGCTAACAGGCTGCAACACGCGCGACCATCTTTTCGACGTGCTTAATACGCGATTTCAGGCAATAAAACGCACGAATAAAACACTCGTGATTTTATTTATTGATATGGATAATTTTAAATTAGTTAATGACTGCTATGGCCATGATGCAGGGGATTTGGTATTAAAAAATTTTGGTCAATTATTAAAACAGCGATTACGAAAAGGCGATATTGTTGCTCGCTATGGTGGGGATGAATTTATTTTATTAATGGAAAACGTGTCCATAGATGAAGCATGTCGCATTGCCAAAGACATTATTGAGCTGACTCAGCAACTACTTTCTAACGAGCACATAACAATCAGTTGCTCTATAGGTATTTCGCAACTTCATGCCCATTCTTCTTCTATTTTTGAGGTTATTAAAGAAGCGGATAGAGCTTGTTATGCTGCCAAACAAAAAGCAACGCCGGACTCAATTTGTATTTATGATATTAATAATAGCCCGTAGTGCTATCACCCTTACTAAATTTTACTTTAAATTTTTGCTAAAAGAATTTAAAGTAATCTAAGATAAAAGGCTAAACTAAAATTGCTGTTAGAATTGAATTTCAAACATGATGAGATAATAATGACAGATAAAATACATGGTAAGGTAAAATGGTTTAATGAAGACAAAGGATTTGGCTTTATTGAAAGCAGCGGCAAGGATTACTTTGTTCATTTTAGTGCAATTCAAACAAGTGGTTTTAAACATTTGGCTGAAGGTAATCGTGTTAGCTTTAAAGTAGGGCAAGGTAAAAAAGGATTGCAAGCCGAAGAGGTTGAAGTTATTTAAGCTTTGCATACCTATTAGAACAATTACTAAAGAGGAAAGCTACTTAGATTGATATTTTAGTATATTAACTTAATTAACAAAATATTAGCAAGATTCAAAATAGTCAAATTATTCTTTGTACTGGATAAAAGTTTAAAAACTAGTCACTAGTCGCATAAGTAAACATTGAAAAAATTGGCGAAAGGCGTTTAAATTTTTAGAAAAATGGTTAAAAAATCACGAAAATGATCTATACCAATCGAAAAAAGCTATTTTGCGGTCTTCTTTGCTTACGCAATGTTTTAAGGGCTATCTTCACAGAGGCCTTCCCCATTCCCCAATCCGATGAGCCCAAACAAACCCAATAGTTAGCAGAGCGAGTATTGTGCGTTTAGATAGGCTTGGACTGCGCATGATGAAATTAGTAGAATTTATTAATGATTTTAAAGAGAAAGGCATTTAATTTTTATCGCTTGAAAATAATTTGGACACCTCAACGCCTATGGGAATGCTCGTTTTTAATATCTGCGCCGCATTTTCAGAGATGGAACTTGAATTAATCCGCAAACGAGTTAAGGCTGGGATTGACTCTGTAAAACAACAAGATAGAAAAGGTGATAGGCCAAAAGTATTAACCACTGAAAAAGCCGAAACTATAAGGGTGCCACATCAAGTTGGAAAAATGTCAGTAAAAGAAATTTGTAATACTATAAGAATAAGCCGTTCTGTATTTTATCGATGTATTAATCAATAAGAAGATAATTTTGTAAGGATTTGTATGTACGTATTTTTAGGAGTAGCTACGGTTGTAGCTACATACATTGCCGCAAAGTTAATCGGTTCAATAGCAATTTTTCCAGGTCAAATTTTTGCTAATGTTCAAGATTTAAAAAATATTAAATTTGATGAAGGATTGGATGTATCTTTTTCAGAAGAAAAAACAAAAGATAACCGAATACTTCAAACAGTTAAAATCACACCGCCTAACCCATTGGGCGATGTCATAATCATTTTTAATGGACAAAATGCTACTTTTCGTAATGAAAAAAAACTAAAAACTTACTGCCAATTGGCAAAAGATACCAAACATACTGTTATTGGATTTGATTATGGTGGAACAGGATTGAAGCGGATAACCACTTGGTCTTCTCAAGCATTGATAAATGATGGTTTTCATCTTGCATTACAAGTCTCAAAAACCATGGGTAAAAATAATGCATTAATATTAAAAGGAAATTCGTTGGGCGGTGCAATAGCAACAAAGGTAGCAAAACGTTGTCACGACTCCAAGATTAAAGCTTATCTTTGGAATGGACGCTCATTCAAATCTGCCAGCGCGGTTATTGCCGGTCAAATTCAGACCTTACACTTATCTGGACACTATGAAAATACATTAACAAAAAAACTTTCATCTATGACTCAACCAATTGCATCATTATTGTTGCGTTTAACCCAATTTGAAATGAATGTATCAGAAGATTATAAAAATATTTCATCAGAATATAAAAACTACTATATAGTTCGCTCTAATATGAAGCAGCGTCAAGTAAAAAAAGATGATGTAATGATTCCTCATTGGGCTACTTTAGAATCTGATTGCGTTATAAAAGAAGATGCTAAAAAAACGATAGTCATTGGAAACAAATTTGCACCAACGGATATTGCTTATTTTCGAAGTAGAAGAAAAATAACCTCCGAATCATCAAAAATGCTCATCCAATGCCAGAAACAGAATTATTTTGTAGAAATGATATCGATGTTTCTGCGTACGATCTTTTTCGTTTCTTTTCTAAAGAATATATAGAAAAACATAGGCTGGATGAAGCGAATACAATTTCCTTGATAACATAATGAAAGTTTTTTTGATTAATTCTGAACATTTATAAAAATCCTTTTCACCTATGTGCATAAAGGCTGTAGAGGGTTTTAAATATAAAAAGTCCTCTTTAAACATATATCCTGACTGACTCCCAATTCCATTTTGATAAAATTGGATTTAATGTTAATCTAACTCGCTTTTGTTACCAATGATATTTAGGAAATTTCATGGTTAAAGAAATTAAACGGAAATTCATAGGTGATGCTGTTAGTTATCAAAAGGCCAGACCAAATTATCCTGATGAATTGTTTTTCGCCCTTTTACAATTTTGGGAACAAACTTCTAATGGGATTAACAACCCGATTGCCGTAGATGTAGGATGTGGAACTGGTATCGCTACAAAAGGTATTTATCTTGCTTCTCAAAAAAAATGTAAAGTTATTGGAATAGAGCCAGATCTTAATATGCTCGAACAAGCGAAACGAGAAACAGCTGAAAAAAATATTGTTTATATGGTAGGGAGCGCAGAAAAGTTACCACTTGAAAAAAACTCAGTTGATATCGTACTAGCTGCTCTAGCAATGCAATATTTTAATAGACCACTTTTTTATTCTGAAGCAAAGAGAGTTTTGCGCAAAAATGGTGCAATTGCTATTATCGAAAATAATCGCAATTGGAAAGAGAACCCTTTCTTAGAAAAATATGAATCATTTCTAGAAAAGAATTCTTATGATAAAAATGTCAACTATTACAGTCGCAATTATCGAGCTTATCCTTTTCTTGATGAGTTAAACACTTCCTTCCAAAATGCGACTGAACAAGCTTTTCCTTGGTCAAAAAAAATGTTCCCGAAAGATTTTTGGGAAATGATAAAATCTTCGACTTCAGGACAACAGGCCATTGTTAATCTTGGTACCAAAAACGCAGAGCGACAAATACATGAATTAACTCATTCGTATGTAGATGAGGATGGTTTGCTTGATATTTCATACATTTCTAAAGTATATCAAGCTAAAATAATAGGTTGATTAAACTCAAATGATAAAATAGGTTTTGTAATTGATTATTGCTTGAAGCTGCTGTCATTTGATAACTTTTTACCAGGATCGGCCCGGACCTCAAATTACTTCGGTCATTTTAGCACATTAACTTAAATAATATAAAAAGTATTGCCAAGATTTAAAATACTTTATTTAAAGCTCGTTAATTAAAGAACGGATTATTTTACCCTCTTAGTTAGGAACCTATAAAACGTGAATTCGACATAAAAATAATAAGTTGTTAACCTAACATATAAGCTATTTTCTCTACCTGTCGCAAACTCGGCCAAGAAGTGCTTAAGCTACATACTAGTTCTGAGGTAATTGGTGTCCTGACTCTTTAGCCCAATGAATTAACAATGCTGCTGCGTTCGCACCGAAAGTTTAATCATAACTAAACCTCCTCTAATCGACATTTAATAGCTAATGTTGAAGCTTCAGAGGGATTGAAATATACCGCCTTCACTTATATAGCCTCTTTAATATCAGGAAATTTAACCAAATAGCGTTGGTCTTCTTTAGCAAAGGAAATACGAGCTGGATACCGTACATTTATTTTAATTGAACTCCTGTTTGTTTGCGATAGCAGCTAGTAACCCTTGACCTAAATTGCGACTTCCATGAAATTAGGTGTCGCTTATAATCGTAATATATCAAAAAAGATATATGGAGTTAACTCGCCACGGTTAATAGAAAAACGCCGATTCAAACCTGATTGGCGATAAAAGACTTATCCCTCCACAAAAAAACTGGGTGACTATTTATGGCTTTCGATATAACTCAGTGCGGCATCTGCCAGGAAAGAAGAGCGATTTTTTATGGCATGATTTTTGGCATATAAATCAATAAGGCTTAAAATACGCTCAGGCATAGTAATATTAATCCGCTTTGCTTTACCTGATATTTCGCTTAAGTCAATATCTAACAATGCCCACACACCACCTTGAAATCCCTCGTCATTAATCCAGTTATCAAGAGCACTACCTACTGGAATAGGCTCATTATCCATGAGTAAGCCTTCCAAATGACACTCAATGGCCTCAATGGCATTGGTTAGCGCCTCATCATAAGTGCTACCGGCAGAGTAGCACCCAGGGATATCAGGAACCATCACACCAAAATCACTTTGCTCATCTTTATGTATCACAATAGGATATCTCATATTATATCCTCCTTCTTAAGTCCAGCCTGTTTAAAAATGCTGGTTACGGTTTTTATAGGTAAATCTTTTTTAGGGTGCGGTACGGTTACCCTGCCTTTTTTAGTGGCATGCTTAAACTGACAGTGACTGCCCTTTTGGTGACATTGTACCCATCCATCACGTTCAATTATTTTTATTATATCTGCGCTCTTCATTATTTTAATTATACACAACATACACACAAATACAAGATTCTGCCTATCACAGGAGTACAACATGGTTATTTAAATGATTATTAGTCATCATAAAAAGGAGGCTTGTCTAAGATTACGTTTCTTAACATACATGTTAAGGCCGATATGATTACTATAACCTAAATAGGAAGCAATTTTTCTAACCGATAGCCCTAATTTTAATAACTCTCTAATTTTATCGACATCTTTATCGAACTTACTTTTCTGAATCGTTCCTTTGGGCTTACCTAGACGAATACCTTCTCTTCGTTTACTGGCAAGCGCCTCTTTCGTCCGCATACTAATTAAATCTCGCTCAAGTTCAGCAAACAGTGAAAAAAGCGTAATCATCACTTTAGATGTCATATCATGCTGCTTCATATCAAGGCCTTGTTTGATAGCAATGACTCGAACTTGTTTTTTTATTAACTCATTGATAAGCCCAATCACTTCTACCGTACTTCGACCTAGGCGACTAAGTTCTGTAACAATGAGGGTATCAGCATCATTAAGAACAGAAAGCATTTCGTCAATTCGCCGCTCTTTAATCGTCTTCCGACTGGAAATCGTCATTTGGATAAAATCATCCACTACTAATTTATTTTTCTTAGCAAACTCATAAATTTCTAATTTTTGATTGTTCAAATCTTGTTTATCTGTTGATGCTCGAATATAAGCGATGGTTTTGGCCATAATTTATCCATTTACGATGTATGTTAATAATTAACCTTATTTAAGGATTAAATTATACAGAACATATTAAATATATAAAGTGAAAAACAGATACAAATAATATAATAAATAACGGTCGTTTTATGTTATACAAATAAACAACAAAAAATATTTTATATGCGATTTTAGATTAAATTAGCTTACATCGTTCGGTTCCCGAAGGATCAGAGTAATAAACATTAGAAAACTGTTAAAGCGAAATGGAATTTTTACCGCTAACTTCAACTCCAGAATAGAGTTCCTAAATTATGATTTCCGGATTTAAGCTAGCACAGCTAACTATTCTAAAATCTACATTAATTGAGAAATAATCAAATTAGAAGTTTCATTAGTTTATGGAGACATCCTTCGCTAGTTAACCCCTAATGTATTTTTTGTATTTTCAATTGCTTTGCTAAAGTATGCCACCTGAATAATTTTTTACTTATATAACTATCAACACAGGCTACAGGAAACAATAGACTTACTATGACTCATTTTATTGAAACAGAGAGACTTTACATCCATGCTCCAACTCTTTCGGACATTGATAATTGGCAGACTTTGCATTCTGATCAAGAAACAATGAAATATTTAGGCGGTACCCGTGACCGTGGTACTACTTTGCAATGGTTGAAAAATGATATTGCGCATTATAAAAAACATGGCTTCTGCTTAGGCTCTGTATTTGAGAGAGAAAGTAAAATGTTTATAGGTATAGCTGGTCTTGTCTATTTGAACTACGATGACAACCAACAAGATATAGAAATTGGCTATCAACTGAAGAAAAGTTGTTGGGATAAAGGATATGCAAGTGAACTTGTTCAATCGCTTATTAAATGGGGATTTTTTCATTTAAAGGTAAATAGATTAGTAGCTGTTACACGACCTGATAATCATAAATCGCAGCGTGTATTAGAAAAAGCAAAAATGCAATATGAAGGAAAGATTCAGTTTCACAACAATGAAGAAGATTATCTATTTTATGTGGTTTATAAACAACGTTAATAGAGCTAAATAAAACGACCATTTGACTATAGATGTTATGATATCTCATAAACTTATTCTGTAGTAATTTTATTCGTTCGTTTTTCATTACTAATATTTTGGTGAGATGTTTTGCTGAGGGAAATCCGGGTTAACTCATATGTTAATGTGCTAAATATAAAATGTAATCCGTTGATAAATGTCCTTCAAAATAAAGAATTAACTACCTTCTCCACATACTTATCCACTGATTCTGGGGATAAGGTGTCGAGGCGCGAAATTATCTGATGCAATTATAATCAATAAGTTTTTTCTTTTCGATTTTAGGGTGAGCTAGCATATGCCAGCGCTTTAACTGGCTATTTCCACAAAATAACCTAAACGCAGTATTGTCACGTATATGTTGCTCAGTCGTTCTATCGGTTAAATTAAATAGTTATTACAACAGATAAATACCCAAATGAATACTTACTCGAAGCGATCTACCTATCTACCAAAAGCCCCGCTCAGTACGCTCTAAATAGAGTAATATTAATTCAAGAAGCTCATCCCACCAAGTGACGATCTAAGCGTATAAGTCGATGATCATCGGCGACTTTAATAGCCCGCTATCCCTCTATCAAACCTAGCTACATCTAAACTCATTATTTTTCTTTTTATAAGATGCTTAACAACAAATGCAATAAAAACCTTCTCTTTTGATTGTTTCATAATATAGTGTGTTTGATTAAAATTAATAAACACCCCTTACGCCTTTCAGTCTACTCGACTAGATCATTTCGTGACAGATACTAAAAAGTTAAATTTAAAAAAGGGGTCTATGAACCATATTTATAGATACGTTTTATAAACAGGGTTTATCAACATGATTTATAAATACCATTTATAAACTAGATTGATAAACCCGATTGATAAGCCATAAGCAAGATAGGGGTCTATGAACCATATTGATAATAATTGTTTAAATATGATTCATTAGAACTAATAAAACTACAATGATAGGGGTTTATAGACCCTTAAATGGTTATGGAATCTGAAAGGGGTTTAATAGTAGTAAAAAGTAGTAGTATTTAAATATTATTACTATTTTTAGGCGCCTACCGATTTTACATCTATGCACATTAGCCAAAACTAATAAAATGATTAAATAACCTTTTGTATAATTTAAGTTCGTATTTTAAAATCTACTCTTTAAATCCACCCTTATTTTTAAAATATAATGCAAGACTATTTAATGATTAAATAGTCTTTTTTAGCTGATAGAATTTAAATCATATTCAGATATTATCTGTGTCATAGAGGCTTATAAACCCCTTTGTACACCATATTCCATTATATTCTTAGGTTTAAAAATTGTTTCTGATTCAATTTAAGTATAATTTACAAAAATTGCCTTTGAAAAGATTTACATATCATGAAACATTAATGTATTATTAAAACATAATTTGTTTCACTGGAATAAGGAATACAAAGTGGATGTTTCCCAAATAAAAATTAGTGAACTATCCCGTCTCACAGAGATTAATAAAACTCTTATAAGTCGTTATTTTAAAGAGGCTTCTGAGCCTCTCGTCACCAGGGTAAATGATCGCATAGTTGGCTTATCTCCAGAAGCAACAACTCATTTTTTACTTGAACATAATAAATACTGCTTTAATAAAGGCGGAGTTATTTTATCAGCAAATTTATGTGGAGGAGTTGGTAAAACAACAGGCACTCACTCTCTAAGCGCATCCGCACGCAGAATTATTCATAGAGATGATCCGATAGTAGTTGTAGATACCGATCCGCAAGGCAGCTTTACAGCTTCTATGTTTGGTGCTCCTGCTGAAGATAACGAACTTATTCTTATTGATTTCCTGGAAGGAAAAACAAAGATTGAAAATATTCTTACCGAAGTTGGTCAAAATGTTTGGTTTATTAAATCTAACCTTAACCAAGTTTATATAGATAAAGTCTTATCTAAGCCTGCTGAGATAAAAAAAGGGATGTTGAATTTCTATGAAGAAATATTTAGATATTTAGGCGAAAATACAAAAATATTTCAAGATCACACTCCGCAATTATCTAGTATATTTGCTTCAAGTGTTTGTGCCATTTCACAATTGGATAAGAAATTATTAAGATCAGTCCTTATTCCAATGCGTAGTGATAATTATGCTATTGATGGTGCTGAAAAAATTCTTAATGAAATAAATGAACTGCAAGACACCTTCAATTTAGATGATGATATTGATATTCATTGTTACTTTTCAAGTATAGACCGTCGAATCTCGACAACTAGTGAAGCTATAAAAGGAGCAAAGAAAAAAGAAGCAATAATACATTATTTGTGCCCTGTTGTTATTCGATATTGCGCAGAAATCCCAAAAAGTATTCAAAAGTCAAATAATATATATAGTTCTGGTAAGGCAAACAATGCCGCAGAAGATTATCAAGATTTACTTCAATATATCTTCAGTTACACGAAAGATTCTGAGGTTGCTTGATATGGCTAGATTAGATGATCTAATGCCTGAATTTAGGGAAACTAAAAAAGATTTAAGAGCATTAAATACAAATGTAGTTACAGGTGTCAGAAGAAGACCGTGGCTAGACAAAACTGATGATACAGATATTAATAAGGATACTCGATCAATATCATCCCAAACTTATAGTGATGTAGTTAGTATACCCTCTAATAAAGAAGATTTATCAAAGGGGTCTATAAACCATGTTGATAAACCCCCTCTATCTTTTGAAGATTTAAGAAGTAATCCATTACAACTTTTTCGATATCTATACGAGCTTTCTAAACATGAAGATGACAATAATCAAACACCAAGAGTTAGATTAAAAGAAATAATGCTAAAATTAAATATTTCAAAGGACTCTGCTAGGACAGCTCTAAGATTTCTATTACGAGAGAAATTTATACAAAGAATTGCATTTCAGCCAGGACACTTAGGTTGGTCTAGATATAAATTGAATGAAGTGATTTGCCAACAACTACAAAGAGCTATTCAAAAGGGGTTTATAAACCCTTTCGATTTGGATAAAGATATAATCGTTGAAAATCCTAATAAGGGCGGGAATAACTTAAATGATCCTTGGGATGAAGTAGATATTACACCATTAGAAAACATAGGTTTTAATAAAAAACATTTATTACAGGTAAAAAATAAAATAACACCAGAACTTGCTCAGGAATCAATAAATCATTTTAGTTATGGCCTAAAATTTAATAAAAAAACAATAGAGTATTCAAATCCTATTGCTACTCTTATATCGGTATTGAAAAGGGGTGAAGCATGGATTGAGCCCCTTTATAAATCACCTCAAGAATTGTCTCAAATAAAACTCCTTGAAATGAAAAAGGCGGAATCTGAAAGAAAGAAAAAACTTGAAGAAGAATTATATGATCTAAGTCTCAATGAATGGCTAGAAAATTTAAGCGAAGAAAGAAGCAATGAAATAGCTCCGGATAATAGGAAAAAAGGCGATTTAGTTCCTCCAAGAGCTAAACTAACTAGTTATTTTAAAGAAAATGTTTGGCCTGAAAAAAGAAAAGCGTATTTAATCGAAGAATAAAAAATTTAGGAAATTAAGTATTATGTATAACTTAAATTATTTTGAAAAGCTTGCAAATACAGCAATTTTTAGTAAAGAAAAAAAAGAAGTATGGAAGGAAATAGGTAAAGATAGCTTAGCTTTAAGGAAGGATTTATCTAATAAGTCCCACTTTAGTGATACTACTAAAGTAGTGAATTTCAAATCTTGTGAGTAAGCGTTTAGCTCTAGTTGGTTCAGGCATTAAATCAATTTCGCATCTGACAATTGAAGCACAAACCTATATTCAACAAGCAGAATATGTTTTGTATTTAATTAATGAACCAATATTAGAAGATTGGTTAAAACAAAATAGTAAAAAATGCACTTCGCTGGAGCCCATATATTTCTCATGTGATAAAAGAGAATTAGCCTATAAAAAAATATCAATTGAAATTCTAAATTTTTTACAATTTTATAATTTTATTACGGTGGTCATTTATGGTCACCCAACAGTATTTTCATCTCCAGGATTAGAGGCTGTAAAAACTGCAAAAAAAAATAATATTGAAACTGTTATTATACCTGGTATTTCAGCCGAGGATTGTCTTTTTGCTGAATTAGGTATTGATCCTAGCGAAAGTGGCTGTTTTACAATTGAGGCAACCAATTTCTTAATTTCTAACGAGTCTTTAAGTAAATATTCTGATTTAGTTATTTGGCAGCTAGGTATGATAGGAAATTTTACTCCCATCAGAAGTAATAAATTTAGAAATTATATTAATTTAGTTCAGAAAAAGTTATTAGAAATTTATTCCACAAGACATAAAGCTATTTTATACGAAGCTTCTCTATACCCTGGAATCGAATCAAAGATTATTTATTTTCCTATAGAGAAGCTTAATGAACAGGAAGTTAGTACAATTTCAACCTTGTATATACCTGCAGAAAAAGGTGGAGACTTTAATAAAGAAATGTTAGCTAAGTTAAAATTATTAGCAGAGGATATTATATAAATATATTAGGGAATATTATGGATATAATTAAACAATATTTTGCCGATTTCAAAAAATTAAATAACAAATGCAAGTTGTATTTATTTTTTTACATGATTCAATCAATATCATTTGGAATATCTTTCTTTATAGCAATTTTTCTTAATGAATTTTTACTAATCAAACCTGATACTATAAGTTTAATAGTGGGGTTTTTTATAGCTGGAAATTTGGTCGGCTCAAAATTAATTTCAAGTTTTTTAGATAAAAATAATCCCTTTAAATTATCTAGTGCAGCTTTATTCATACAAGCAATTTGCTTTTACCTTATAACCTTTACAAATGTAGTATCAATCCTAGTTATTACTATGTTTATTCTAGGAGCCTCAAGTTATATTTATGTTATCTGTAATGATTATCTAATTACAAATTTATCAGGAGATTTAGAAAGTGAAAGGGCAACTGCTATTAGTTTATTAAATGTCTCATCAAATATAGGGCTGGGTATAGGTGGTGTAATTATTAGCTATATGTCAAAAAACAATCCTGTATTAATGTTCACATTTATCGGCTCAACTCTATTAATTTCTTCTATAGTTTATTATCTAGATAGTAAGAAGTTTTTATATGCACTAAAAAAAGAGCTTCAAGAGCCTTCCTTAACTTGTTTTAATCAAAATTTTTATAGAGTTAGTTTGTTAATAATATTTTTACTTGGTTTAATTTTCGCTCAGCAACGCGTAGGATACTCTCTTTTTTTAACTAACTATTTTAATGAATCTGGAGCAAGTTTTATCTTTTTGTTGAACTCAATTCTTATCATATTTTTTCTACCTACTGTAACTAGATATGCCATAGAAACAAATCAAATTATAACGATGGGCTTTGGGTCATGTATTTTAGGAGTGGGCATGTTTCTACTAAGATATGCATCTCATTCCTTTTCGCTAGTAGTATTTATTTGTCTAATTACCACGTTAGGTGAAATGCTGGGAACTACCTTGTCTCAACTTATTTGTTTTCAAAATGCTTCGGGACATAATAAAGGTAAAGCAATGGGTAATTATAAATTTTTATATTCATTAGGAACAATAATAGGTACTCTTGTTGGTGGTAAAATGCAAATATATTTTAATTCTAATAGTGTCTGGATTTTTTGTGGGATAAAAAGTACTGATTGTATTTTGTGTTTTAGGAGAAAAAGCTCTAGTAGTTGGGTATTGCATTGAATAATATACGCTTGCCGAATTGTTAGCTAATAAAAAGTATTGGGGTGCGATTATTGTAGGAATATATTTTTTTAATCCATATGAATATGTAAGTGTATGTTGAATTAATTTTAAAGGTGCTAAATCGTCATTAACTATAGGGGCAAGACCTGGAAAAGCAGAGACAGCTATATCTAATATATGCCTAGCGGTATCAGTTAAGTAAGGATTAATACTAAAATTTCCTTTTTCCTGCATTAATGAATATGCAATATCAAAGTAAAATTGATTACGTGTATATTCTGATTCTTTCCAAGCCAATTGAAATAAAAAAGATTTGACATGATTCCATTTAATATCATTAATAATACTATCTATCCAATTTTTTGAAAAATAGATAAGCTGCATATTCCAATTACCTTTATTGGAACTTGCATTAACCATGTCTTTAAAAAGTTGCCAATGATCATAAGGTCCTGATGGAAGTTTACTAAGAACACCAATTTCCCTTTCTAATTTTCTAAATGAGGTATTACAAGTCAAATATGGTAAGGAAAAAATAGTTCTAGCTCCCGCTGAAGCATTCAAAATACTATTTGGAGCATAGGGTAGAGGCTTATATTCGCTTAAAAATCTAGTAAAGTTAAAAAAATTACCTGGCTTCATAATTGCGATTGGAATTGTTCTATTCTTTTCTGGGAGATCAACAAAAAACTCCATGCTTTTATTTAAAACCATTCCCAGAGGTGAGCTATCTGACCCATACCCTAAATCATTGAAAATATTTTTAGGGGTCTCGCTAGACGTTAATCGGTAAAATGAACCATCTCCATTAGGTATGAATTGACTCCTATCATCTCCAATAATGGAGCCAAAAGGAAAATTTAAAATATAAAGAGGGTAGTTGTGATTAGGAGATATAGAATCTACTAAGCTAGTAAACTCTGGTGCAACATTATAAAAATTTTCTCTAATATCTTCCCAATAAACACGTTCTATTCCATAAAACATTATTATTCCAATAAAATTTATTTGTTTTCAATTTACTCAAAAACAAAAATTATATCAATAAAAAAAGGGGTTTTTTAATAATTTATAATTTTTTTTTGACATGTTTTACTACTCGAAAATTCAAATCATATTTAAATCTAAAATAGGTATAGGAATTAATTATGGATGATACGAGCGGATATAAAGCTGTATATATCACTCTGCGGATTTCTAAAGAAGAAAATGAATTACTGTCTATATCTGCGGAAAGATCAGGTCGTAATAAAAATCAAGAAGCAAAAATTAGGCTGCGGCATAGCTTAGGAGAATTTAGAACTATTTCAGAAAGATATTGTCTTCTTAAATAAATAAGGAAATACAAATGATAAATAGATATATTGGATTAAGAAACACAATTTTAATCAGTGCTACAGTTCTACTAACAGCGTGTGCAGCAACTCAAACTGCACTAGAGCATGGCACCTTACAAGTAAGCACGAAACAAAGCGAAACTATCTTTTTAGATCCTGTTTCCAAGGCTCAAAAAACCATTTATGTCTCAGTCAAAAACACATCAGATGAAGAGGTAAACATTGCGCCACAATTAAAAACAGCGTTAGTAAGCCATGGCTATCAAATTGTAAGTCATCCAACTAAAGCCCATTATCTGCTGCAGGCAAATATTCTTAAAGTAGGAAAGATGAGTGTGGCGGCAAGCCAATCAGCTTTAGGTAGCGGTTATGGCTCTGCCATTGCAGGAGCCGTGGCTGGGGGGGGTGCTGCAGGCAGTTTTACTAACTCAGGAACTGCCGTAATAGCAGGGGGGCTGGCAGGTGGTGTCATTGGCCTTGCAGCAGATTCTTTAGTTAAAGATGTTAATTATACCATGATTACTGATGTTCAAATTAGTGAACGAGTGGCTCAAGGCGTGAGAGTTAACGAACGATTTCAATCCTATTTTAAAAATGGTAGCAGTACTATCACTTCTCAAGTCGCATCACGCGATAGCAACTACAAACGTTATAGAACCAGGGTGGTGTCTAATGCAGATAAGGTTAATTTAAAATTTGCTGATGCCCGCCCTATGTTAGAGCAAGGCTTAGTCAAAGCTATTGCAGGAATATTCTAATGATTCCTTAGCCTATTAGAAATGGGTAAGCCGGATGCATATATAACCTGTAATTAAATCCTAAAAAATAAATTCAGCATGATTAAAAAAGGTGCTTTTACAAGCGCCCTGGAGGAGGTTTGTCAGTGAAAAAAGAGATTGGTTTTAAAACGTTAATCGTTATTAGTTTGCTGGCAGGCGCTTTAAGTGAGGCGAGTGCCAATGAGGTTACTCAAATTGGGCGTTACGCAACTGTTTCTAATAAACCCCTTGCAGCACAAGTTAACCCCTTATTAGCAATACAACAGGTTCATTTTAACGCTGACATTCATACGGTAGGAGAAGCCTTGAACCATTGGCTTTTACACTCCGGCTATGAATTAGTCGCAGAACAAGAACAAGCAGACGCACTTAAAGCGGTGCTTAAAAAAACGTTACCCCAAGTTGACCGGGATTTAGGGCCTTTATCCATTAAAGAGGGACTCGAGGTTTTAGTAGGTAAGGGTGTGTTTGACTTAGTCGTTGACCCACTTAATCGCCGCGTGAGTTTTACTTTATTGCCTAAATACGCTCAGTTTAATAAGAGACAAGGAGCTAAAGCATGAAAAAAATACTCTTGCCCAGTCAGTGTTTATCAATCATGAAGCAGCCACTCACGTGGGCTATTGGGATGAGCGCAATAATTGGCACTGTTGCAGGATTGGCTATGTCTCATGAGCCAAGCGCACCTAATCCGGCTTTAGCCGTCAGTGAGGCCGTCATTAATCGTTTAAATGAGTTACAGAATCATTTAATCTCTCTGGAAGCTGCCAGTCAAAAACCACTGCCAAAACTGAATTTATCCGCGTTAGAGCAAAAAATTAAAGACTTAAGCCACGATGTTGCAGCACTTTGTCAATTTAATCCTGAGGCCTTAAATAATCATTTTGAGCAAAGGCTAACGCAAACTGAGCACAGTTTATCGCAGCAATTAAACACGCTTAATCATGCAGTCACCGACATTAAATCAACGTATCACGCCATTAAATACCTTCCTGCCCAATCGTTACCTTTTAAGGTTGCAAGCATTGATAGCATTCAAACTATTCCTGTGGCCTCTATACAGTACGACTACAAAACAATTCCACTAGAAAAAGGGGATTCGCTAGCTGGTTGGACACTCGTGCGCGTTGATTTCCCACATCAACAACTTGAATTTGAAAATGGGAATAAAGAGCACGTGTTAATTAAGCAAGAGCACATTGGTTAGGAGTAAAGTCATGAAAAAATTGATTGTGCTTGCAGCGTTTCTTCATGCGTTTTCAAGCAATTTGTCTGCGCTTGATATTCCAGCGTTTGCAGAACTCTCGTCACGGCCCTTGACTATCACCGATAAAGCGCTTGCTAGACGGGGGCTCACGCACTATCAAGATGATGTGACTGCATACCAAGCGATAGAGTCCATGACATTGGATGAAAAAGCGATGCATGAAGCGCGTGTTTGGGGGCTTACCGAGCTTGAGGAAAAGCGCTATTTAACCCTAATGCGCAATCGCAGCGCCGTATACTACAAGGGGCTACATTTAACGCCTATTGATATCTTAGGACTTAATGCCCGTAGTGAACAGGAACGCGCACATTTTGCAGCCATGAGTGCGGAGCTTGAAGCGCAAAAGGTCGCTCAAAATTTAGCTTGGAATAGTGCGTTTGCTAAAGCCTATAACGAACTGTTTAAACACGACTCCGTGGTGTCTGACACGTTTGACCCCACGCCTTATTCTCCCATGGCGCATAAACCCGTGCCCTTAACGGCAGGTGATGCGCTCTTTTTATTCGTAAAACCGACTGATGCTTGTAAAAGCATAGTTATGACCTTAAGTGAAGCGGTCTTGCAAAATCCTGGTACGCGACTGCATTTAATGGTTTTAGAGGCAGATAATGGCGAAATTCAAGACTTAGCGCATCGCGTAGGACTTTCCTATGACGCAGTGAAGTCTGGCTTAATCACGCTCAATCACGGAGAGCTTCACTATGAAAGTTTAACACTGGCGGACAAGCAAACACCGCTTTTGGTTTTGGCGCGCCTCGGCGTCTCACGCATTGTTGATTTAGGGAGGATTTAGCATGCGATTGTTGGCGGCAAGCGCGGGTGTGTTGTTAATCAGTAGTGTTTATGGATTAAAAGTACTCGATATACAGGGGCCAGTTACGGCTATTAAGCCTTATCTCTTTTCTTATGTAGCACCAACAAAAGAATTTGAGCTGACTTCGCACCCTAGGGCTTTTGGTGTGCCCATGACAAGCAAAGCATCAGTAGGTATGGTTGTCTCTAAAACCGTGCCAGATTACCTGTCGCTGACTATGCTGGTGATTGGCAACGATGAGGTCTCAAAGCGATGGTTAGCGACACAACAACCCTTTTTAAAAACGTTTCAAGGACTAGGGTTGGTGGCCAATGTAGAGACTGAAGCGCAATTGAGCGCACTTCAAAAGCGAGCCGGAATTCCTTTGGTGGCTGCAAACGTTGATGCACTAATGGCGCTCATTCATCAAACACATTACCCCTTAGTCATTGAGAAAGGGCGGGTTTGGCAATGAAGGCTCAACACACTATAAAAAAACGTCCCACAAGCCTTTTAGTTCGCAGTCTCGCCGCGGTCTTGGTGTCGGGTAGTCTTGGTTTTTTTGTGCTGTTTGCGTGCTCACTTTTTTGGTGGTGTAGCGTAAGCTTTAAGGATGCCTTCATGCGTGTAGAGCGCTTAAGCATGCAAGAAAGGGGGCTTGTTAATGCGCTACAACCGCTTGCATGGCATTTAGAAGGCTCAACGTCTAGGTCTTTTAAAAACGAGTGGCAACACTGGCATGCTCAAGCGGCGCAAACCGCACACCAATTTAAGCAAGCGCTTGATTTACCCCTACAAACTTTAAACGCTGAGTTCAAAGCGACTCGCGCCTCATCATCCCTAACTGATTTTCTGTCAACGCTTACAACCTTTTTTAAGCGTGTTTATCTCTTGGGGTGCGCTTGTGCTCATGTGCTGTGGCTAAAAATCCTCTTGTGTATAGCTGCAATTCCCTTGTTTGTCTTAACAAGTCTTGCAGGACTTATTGACGGTTTAAATCAGCGAGCCATTCGAACTGCCTCCTTAGGTAGAGAATCCACCTATGTGTTTCACAAGTCCTTACCACTGGCACGTAAAACATTGTTTTGGGTGTTGGTGATGTGGCTTGCGTTACCTTTTTGTTTTAATCCAACTGGTTTGTTTATGGGTTTGAGTGTAGGACTTGCCATCGTCATGAGTACGTCAGCCAGTCGATTTAAGAAGTATTTATAGGAGGAAGCCATGACTAAATTAAAAATGCTTAGTGGGCTGTGTGGGTTACTGCTGTTAGTTAACACAGGGTGCGCTGACAATGCAGCCCTTAATGAGACATTAGTGCGCCTGATTAATCAAATTAACGCCATGATGCCGCTCCTTGATGAAGCCCAAGACGAGCAAGAGCCTAATGCGCGAATTGCCCTGCACGTTGAGCGCTTTGTGGATGGGGAGGGAAAAACGCATGCGGGTCTTAGAGACGATTTAGTTGCCATTCGAAATAGCCTCATTGATTTTATTAATCAACCCGCCATTGCGCCTAAAATCATTAAACCGTTGGCCTTAGATTATGTAGGGAGAGGTTAATGATGATGGCAGAAGTTTCCACGCTCTTTTCGCAAGCCTTTGCTGAAGCGTCTAAGCATACGCCATCTGTGTATGCCAATTTACTGCGTTTTGTTGGCATGACGCTGCTCTTTATTGGCTGCTCGTTCGCGGTGAGTCAATTTTTAAGCCTTGATGCGAAAAAGGAAGATGAGTTTATGTTTAATCTCGTAACGAGGCTTATGAAACTGCTCTTTGGGGTCACACTCGTTGTTTTGCTCTTTAAACTATAAGGAAGAAAAATGAAAAAACTAGCACTAAAATCCATCGCCTGCAGATTTTTAGCTGCAGCCGCAAGCTTAATGACTACCTCAGTACAAGCTGCCGATTGGTTTCCAACAGCCTTGGTCGGTAAAAATACAACCAATAAAGAAGCGATGTTGGTGTTTTCCGATTTGCTCGTTAAGGGCTTTAAAATTTTACTCTTTGTCGTGTGCATTGTGAGCTTTTATCAATTTGTGATGACGGTATCCCATGGCATTGAAGCGGCGAAGAAAAGCGAGGGGGGCTTGATGGCTGTGTTTAGCTCCTATGCCGTCATGTCCTTTATTTATCTCTCCATCAGTATCGTTTGTGCGTATTTTGGTTTTACCGCCGTGACTAATTTTAGTCTCTAAGGAAGAGCAAGATGAATTACCCTTCGAGTCGCTCCCTCACTCATGACTTTATTGCTTATCAAGGGTTGACCTTAAAAGAGCTGTTGCTAACAGGCCTCATTGGTATGGGTCTTACGTGTGTATTGATGACTATCGTAGGTGCTCTTCTTGGCCGGGCAGGTACGGCTGGCGCACTGGGTTTGGTGCTTGGTTTTTTCTTAAGTGTGCGCGTTTTTCCTCACAAGATTGCGCGCCATAAACTTGGAAAGCCTGCGGGTTTTTTAAGAAAAAAATTTATCCTGCAGGCCGTGCGTTTTGGGCTGATGCAATCGCCTTATCTACATCATCAAGGCTTGTGGCGAAAAGACAGGAGACTTGGAGACAGCGATGTTTAACTATTATAAGAAAATAGATAGTTTAAATGAGCTTAATCGGCTTTTACTGGTTTGTTGTGGCGCTTTCTTTCTCTTAACCCTTTGGCTGGGGTGGGCACTCATGAGAGCGCCAAGTCAATTGCAAATTTGGTTAACGCCTGCGATGAGTGCCAATGGTGGTTTAATTAAAGCAGATGACATTCCCGATGAATATGTGCATGGGTTTGTAGCAACGCTTATTCCTGCGCTCAATTCCTGGCCTGCCGGTGGGGAAGAAGGCGTTAATCAAAGGATTTTGGCCTACCAACATTACTTCACGCCTCGTTTTCGAGATGTGATGGTGGCAAATCAAGAGGCACTGAACAAAGCAGGTCTTTTTTCAAGAACACAACTTGCAAGTCTTTATCGGTTTTTAGAGCCTAATGATGTCAAACGACTCAGCCACAACGTTTGGGAAGTGCACGTTGTGCTTAGACTTACCCAAAAACTCAATGACCAGTCCGCCATGGTGATTGCTGATAAAGTGGTCGATTACTACTATCGCGTGGTCAAAGTTAATGTCTCTAAATTACAAAATCCTTTTGGGTTAGCGCTTGATGGTTACAGTCAGCCTGAGCGATTAGTGAGCGATTTATTAAGTTCAGAGGTTAAAGGAGAATCCCATTCATGAACATAAAGTGGTTGATGATTATCATTGGGCTTTTGATAAGCGTTTCGGCACAAGCATTAGAAACAGAGCATGTGCTGTGGGAAAAAACACCGCTTTCGATACAACTTCCCTTAAAAGAAGAGCGTGTGATTCGCTTTCCAGCCCCTATTTCGATTATTGATTCCGAATTAGATGACGATTTAAACGTGCTTAAACTTGACGATGCCTTATATATCAAAGCAATTAAACCCTTTCATCATAAGCGCTTGATTGTGCAATTGATGCCAGACGATGAGCTTGTGGTGCTCAATTTATCAGCCAATGACAACGACCATCCGGTGGCACCAATAGAAATTTTAATGCCGTCTAAAGAGGGGGCATCGATTGAAGAGGCTGACAACCAAAGCGCCTCAAGTAAGGACTTAAGCGCTGACACGTCAGCGCTTAAGTCAAATGACCTGATTAATCCTGTCTCGTTAACGCGTTTTGCCATTCAGTCGCTCTATGCGCCCGCGCGTCTTTTATCCCCGCTACCAGGCGTGGTTAGAACGCCGATGCAGACTCAAAAAACGGTGACGTTGGTGTATGGGGCTGCAGTCACTGCACACCCATTAATTTCCTGGCAAGCAAATGAGTTGTATGTAACGGCCGTTGAATTAAAAAATGACTTAAATAAAGCGATTGTGCTTGATCCAAGGCGCTTGCTGGGCGAGTGGCAAACGGCAACGTTTTACCCAACCAACACATTAAAGCCCCGTGCCATGCACGAAACCACCACAGTATTCTTAGTGTCGTCTCGGCCGTTTGGTGATGCGTTAAAAGCAATAAAGGGGTATGTGCGATGACTCGACATACAGGCCTTAAAGTCTTAACTGGGGTGGTGGTGCTTCTTGTGTTGGTGGTGCTTAGTAATGGCAAGCCCACCTCGCCAAAGCCTGAGGCGACTGAGTCGGTTAACAATGTCAACCAAGCCATTGCCAGTCAATTTAATGACAATATTCGGGATGTGTCGGCGCGCCTCCTGGAAGATGAAAAAAAAGATTGAACGTTTAGCACAAAAAAATAAAGACTTGATGGTACAAAATGAAACGCTATTAGCGGCAAAAGAGCCAGGGGGCGCGGTGGTGCGTGAAGACTTAGCACCTGAAGTCAAAGCGATGGTCGAGGCACTTAAAGAAGAATTGGCGCAACTCAAAGCAGAAGGCCAAAAGCAAAAAGAGCTCCCCCAATATGCCTTAAATGACGAGGCCTATTTGCCTGCAGCCAATGCGCATCTTAAAGACATTGACGCCTTGCTGGTTAAGCGAAAATTATCGGAGGAGGAATTAAGTTATTGGCAAAAACTTAAGAAAAAGAGGGCAGTCATTGCTAACAAGACGCACCTTAAAACGAAAGGGCCTGCTAAAAGCGATGAAAAGACAGGCATTCCTTATTACACGCTGCCCGCTGGTTCTGATTTGGGCCATACCGTTTTACTCTCAGCCCTCATTGGTGAGGTGCCGGTGGAAGGCAAATTAATGCAGCCTTTGTTTCCCTTTTCAGCACTTGTCAGTCGCGGTGACTTAATGGCCTCTAATGGGGTGCCGCTGCCGCCTGATATTTCCGGGATGAAAGTCAATGGGTATGCAATTGGCGTTGGCTCTTTTCTCGATAACATTTCCTGCGTGAGGGCCTATGTGACCTCGGTGCTTTTTACCTTTCAAGATGGTCATTTTGTAGTGGTTGGCAATGAGGAAATGAAAAACTCAGCCGAGCTTGTCAATAATGAAAGCCTTGGCTATTTAACCACCCCCTTTGGCAATCCCTGTATTCATGGCACTTATTTTACCAATGCGCCACGGGTGCTTGCTGCCATGATGGCCTCTGGCGGTATTCAAAGTGGCGGTAATGCGTTGTCCCAATGGCAAATGAGTTATTTTGCAGGGCCTAATGGCGGCGCGGCACTGCCAACTGGCTCGTTCGCTAAGTATGCGGGTGGCGAAATGTTGACAGGTAGTGCGGTGAAGGCGTCCGATTGGCTGGAAAAGCGAGTTCAAGGCAGCTTTGACATGGTGTTTGTGCCAGCGAGTTTTAAGTGCCAAGAAGGCCGCCAACTCGCTTGGTGCGTTAACCGTGTCTCACTTCATTTAACCAAAACCATATCTATTGATAAAGAACCCCGAAAGAGAGTAATTCATTATGGTCATACACAACACTATAACCGCGATTTTTCTTTGCGTTAATAGCTTAGTTTTTTTAAGTGGCTGCTCTAAAAATGTCACGGCAGGCGGCGTGCCTGAAGCAGGATTAACGGTAAGCCAAATTTATCATCAGAGCATGGCAGAATCGATGAGAGACTTGCCAATCTCTCATCATGAGGGGCGGCAAAAAGTAAGCTATGAGGGCTATGTTCGTGAAGCTCACAATGAGGTGCAAACGAAATTTAAAACGGTGGAGAATCCCGCGATTCCTATTTTTATTTATCCTCATGTTGCCCAGTTAGGTGATGAACATTGATAAAGCCTGGCTTTACTTCCGAGTTTTTTCTCTACAAGCAAAACCAGTTTGCGCTGGCGAAGTGAACGGTATTAAGGAAGATTAAGATGCGACAACTTCATAAAGCACTCGATTGGGTAATAGGGCCTCAAAACAAAGACAAAGTCTCTGTTAAGGCTATTAAAAAAAGATATGAAACCCACTTGCCCTCGTTAGCAGCGCATTGGGCTTGTGTTGATTTTTGTGATGAAAAAAATCTTTTTTTGTTGGCTGATGGCATTAGTGTGGGCTCAGGGTTTGAAGTAGGGGATATTGCGGCTGAAGCGGTGTCGCCTGCCTATATTCAAACGCTTTTTGAGCGTATTAAAGAAACCTTTTCTTATGTTGTTCCGCTTTATCAAAGAAAACCCCTGGGTTATGCAGCTTTTTGTCCAGGATGAATACAATCTTAAGCCGTTTTAAAAAGCATTGCCAACGCTTGTCGTGCCTGCTTGCCTTGGCAGCCAGTTCACCGCGGATTATCTCGAGAGACTTAATGATTTAATGACCAAAATGACCCGGGAGCAAGGGTTGTTTATCGATCCTAAAACCGATTTACCTTACCGAGGACGCCAACGGCGCATTCGCGTTTTATTTTACCGATTATACCAACAAGGCCTCAACGTGACTCGAGCGGCGGCGGTAGAGGAACATGAGGCTATTCTTGAAACAGATTTATACCAAGTTAAAAGCCCCAGGCTTAACCTTAAAACGTTTAACGGGTAAGAATTATTATCAATGGTGGGCCAGGTGGTTTCATCCGCGCCCGGCAGAAACAGACGGTGATGTGAATGCCTGGCTTGCTAAACTGCCTTACCCTCTTGATAAACCGGCAGGCTTTACACTCACGCAGTCCATCCTTGGTGAAGTTAAGAGTAATGATAAAGGTTTTTATTTTGATGGTTTGCCGCATCGCGTGATGTATGTCGAAGGCCTTAAAGCGCCACCGGTGCCAGGGCTATTGTCCCGCGAACGTCCACAAGATAACCCTAAGCATTGTTATGCCTCACTCGATAAATTACCGGAAGGGTCGATATATACGCTCTCGGTGGTTTTTGCAGATGACGCGGCCATTCATGCCCATCTTCAGCGCCTTGAAAAAGGCATTATTGGCACAAGTAGCCTGCCGACGCTTGCCCGTGAGGATATCAAAGAAGCTCGTCATGAACTCGGTGTAGGTAATCGCTTATATTGGGTCAATCAAGCGGTGCTTTATCGTGCATCAGATGAGGAGGCGTTGTTAAAGGTTGAAAAAAACCCTTAAACATCTCTTCTTTGATATCAAAATGCCGCTCATTGATGTGGCGTATGATGTGCATCCTCTAAGTAGCTATTTAAATTGTTTGCCCTTTAATTTTTCACCTCTCTATGCTCGCAAACATTTAAGTTTTGAACGCTTAATGTATGCCTCAGAGCTTGCAAGCCTTTTGCCCGTTTATGGGCGCTTTAAAGGAGCAAAGCAGCTGCCTTGTTTTTGTTTTTTTAATCGTTTGGGCGAACCCATACTCTTTGATGTTTTAAGTCATGCCTTTGTCAGTCAAAACTCTCACATGGCGCTTTTTGCAAGCTCAGGCGGCGGTAAATCAGTGTTGACCGGTTACATGGTCAATGCCTTAATGGCGATGAAAAACGCACGCATTGTCTTATTTGAAATGGGCAATAGTTTTGACCGCCTTTTGGTGCATTGCGAGCACTACGGGAAAAAAGTCAGTCGCATGCTTTTGAGTAAAGATAAGTCTAAAGCTGTTCCTTTAAATCCTTTTTGTGATGCGTATTTAGCCTTGCCTGAGCTGGGCTATTGCAAAGATGAGACAGCATTAAATCAAAAAGCGAAAGCCCTTCATAAGTTAACCGCAAACTTAGACCAAACGGCGTTAACCGATGAAAGCTTGATTGCTGAGTCAAGAGATTATTTATCGGAGTTAGCGCTTGCGCTAAGAACGATGTTAACAGAGGCCAATGAAGGGGAAGAGCAAGCTTTTACGCTTGCGGATGAATCACTGCTACTGCAAGTGTTAAGTGATGCGATTGTGCATTCCTGGGAGGCGGGTATTTCTCAGATGTTGACTGAGCATCTGGTCGCTGCTTTTAAGCGGCGAATTGAAGTTGAAGAATCAAGTCGCAAAAAAGAGCGTTTGCAAGACATGCACGATAGGTTGCTCAACTATGTGCTTAATCCAACCAAAGCCGCTTTTTTTAATGTACCCACCGACCCCTTAAACGATTTTGATATTTTTCATGTTGATGTCTCGGCGATGAAAGACAACAAGGGTCAGCTGGCACTCGTGATGGCCTCGCTTTTACCACGCATTTTAGCACTAGCTGAAGCCACGCAAGACACCGAGCGCCCAACCTTTTTAGTGATTGATGAAGCGCATTTGCAGTTTGATATTGAGGTCATTGTGGCCCTTTGTTTGTTGATTGCCAAAGTGGCTCGCAAATTGGGACTTTGGCTTGTGCCGGTCACTCAAAACATCAGCGACTTAAGTTCAGCGCGTGCCACCAAGATTCTATCCCTTTTAGAAACCTGGATAGTGCTTGGATTTAACGAGCAAGAATTAACGGACTTACAACGCTTTAAAGCCATTACGCCTGAGCAAGAAGCACTCCTTCGAAGCATTGACTCTCAAAAAGGGCTCTATGCGGAAGCGGTGGTTCTAGGTTCACGTTATCAAGGCCTCTTTAGAGTGATTCCATCACGCTATTTACTCGCCCTTTTAATGACTGAAAAACAAGAAAAAGCTGCACGCAAAACATTGGAGCAAGAACATGGCATTCTTAAAGCCGCTGAACTCATGGCAAGTCAGATGGAAAACAAGGCAACCGCACATCACCAAGAGGATTATTTTTTCGATGATGATTTTGTTTAATTCAGACCTTGCCTTGTCGCAAATACGGTCGCTTAAAACCATCGAGCTTTTTACTTTAACTACAATGCCTTGCTCGCTTGGGCACTATCCTGTAGCGGTTTGTCTCATGGACAAAAAACGCTTGCTCGATAGCACGCTTGATGCAGAACTGCCGCCTCAATTGCTTCAGGAAATCGTTAAAAAAAGCGCGAACGACTATAGAGCGTTTTTTAATTGTGAGCTTAAAGCAGAGACTTACCAATTGGTTTACCTGCCCGCTGTCGTTTTTAATGGTGAGGCCGTTATGTATGGGGTGAGTGAGATTGAAAAGGCTGTTGCCCTTTGGGAGGTACGTCATGATTAAAGGCGTGACCTTTTGGCTTGCGTTACTGTTGCCTGCTGTGCTCTTTGGGTTGGAAAGTACAAAGCCGCCTAAGCCATTAACCACGCTTGAGCTTGGGCTTAAAATCACCTCGAAAGTATTTACGCATTCCCATGTGCAAGTAAAAGGGGTTTGTGTGTGGCTTACAAGGCGTTTTCCACCTAAAGTGATTACTTCTCCTGCCATTTCCCAATTTGTACCCGATTTGATTGTAACCGTGTCCAATAGACCTGGTGAAAACCCCTGGCTTGAAGCACGCCACTTGGTTGAAAACAAAGCAGCTTTAAGCGGGTACCAGCGTGTTTATCAAACAGCACGCGGCTTTCCGTTAGGCTTTGGCAATGACAGTATGCAAACGAATCCTTCGCATTTAAATGAAGGACATACTCGTGTTGTAAGCGTCTTTGGTGCCCCTACGCACTATCTTCGCCTACCTGTTTTAACGCACAAACCTGAAACGACATTTCCATCCATTTATTATTCATCCTTAGCCGATGCCGTGATGGAGCGAAGCGAGGTGGCAGAGCTCGCCTATTTAGCCACGCGTCCCCATCTCTTATTAGGTCATGAAATTGGCACCACTTTAAACCATTGGGGCTTTGAAATGCCGCGGTTAATGTATCTAACACAACCCTCTCGGTTTAGAGCCTCTGTGGTGGCAGCGATGCATGCTGCCGACATTGTCACCAATCAAAAAAGCCTGCATTTAAGCTACCCCACCACCAATCGTTGTGGCAAAGATTGCATCATTAGCAACGTCACGTACGACCCTAAAAGAAAGCACGTCATTTGGCAAGAAGTCTATCCGCGTAACCGTCTGATTGTACCCGGGAAATCGGATGATTTTGGCTTAAAAATGAGGCCGCCGGCAACGGCAATTACATTTTTGTGGTTTGGCGAAAATACGAGGGCTGCGTTGAGCAGAAAGGCAGATTATCGCGGGCGTTGGCATGGGTCGCCCCCATCGACGGTGAAAAGGGAAAGGTATGAAAAAATCATTATTGGG
>NZ_UGNV01000001.1:3077500-3170434 GCF_900452395.1 Legionella beliardensis | reverse complement strand
AAAAAACTCCTCAAGCAACAATGGTTGCCATTGAAACAACCAATAAAGTTAAATACTGCCACCGAAGCCAGCAAGCATATCAGCTTGCTAGTGACGCATTTATTTAAATTAATTAAAGCGCCACTTTTCCTAAAACCGCTTTGATAAAGCAAATAGTCATACTTTAATAAAACAATCATAGGCGGGTCGATCATTATACCTGGCAAAGAATAAAAATATAGTTCCTAGGTTCGACTTTTCCGTATATTACAGCAAGTATGCCCAAAAATTGATTAAATTGGACTTTAAATATTCAAAATTTAAAGATAAAAGTCAAATAAATTATTATTAATATGAGGTCTGTTAATCTAATTCAACAAAATTAGTTATTTAAAAAAGAATATACAAAGAACTAATTATGCAAATGAAAACTACTCTATATCCATATAGGTAAAATACGTTTTTCCATACCTCCTAACCATTGAAGGGACAAAACTTATGCTTTTCCTTGTGATCTAGGGGTCTGTTTGAAATTTGCTATAGAGCTTACCACAGCTCACTTTCAAATAGCCTCTTAAGACACCTAAGTCGCATAAAGCCTCTCATTTGAGTGGCAAGAAGTATGTTTAAGAATAATGTATATCAAAAAAGTTAAGAGATAAAGCTATCCTCTTCATGAAAATTAAAAATTTTGCTTTAAATCGTTATTAATTGTGCATGTCTCACTGAAAATAAGTGCGTCAAAGAATAGGTAAGGCGGCAAGGCGTCTCTCCCACTATTATTACCGGAACAAAATTAGGTGAAAAATAATGCAAGGCGTGTTCTAGGGCACCAACATTTTTTCATTTAACTTAAGAATGGTGATAATGATTGTTTATAAGCCCATTAAATCGTAGAAATATCGCTTAACAAACTAAATCCATCTTGGGGATAATCTTAAGTTAAAAGTGAATTATAATTAATTAGAACACTTTATTACCTAAAGCAGCTACGTGTTAAGAACTATCTATCACCAGGTTTTTTTTGAGTTAAGTTATTATTAAATAAATAGTTTCTTAAGTTTTCAACAGAAAAACTGATCATAATAAACATAACAAAATAAATATATTATTTTATTGTTATTATTATGTAAGCAAGCTTAAGTATAAAATTTAAACAATTTTTCTAGGCTAATAATTTGTGTAAAGAAGGCTTTATTACTTTAGTAAATATTGTGTATAGCTAAGTTAGTTTTGCTTTATTATAAATATTATCTTAAGCTCTTAACCAAGAAGAACACGAACTCTTAACAGCTTTAAATTAAACGTATCTATTTGTTTTTAAATTTCTTTTTATAGTTATCCCCAGAAAAAATAAAGCTAATAATAAACATATATTATTTAAATTAATTTAATTATTATTATACTGGCTAAAAACAATTTCTTTTAAATTTATTCATTAAGCTTGATTAGATGCGGGAATGCAGCAACGCTTTGGTGCACAGCGATTTAGGAACAAAGAACTACGTAATTGCTTAGTACTTTACCGTCAGGTTTGTAATGAACCTGTTTAAAAGGTTGGTATAAATTAACTGCGAAATCGTTTTTTCTTATTTAGAAAGCTTAGGCATGCCTTCACAGTCATTTAAAATTAAGGAAAAAGGGCTTGGCAACTCGTAAGACAGTTTGACAGAACTTGTAAAGTTTTCTATCATTGCCCACCTTAAAATTAAATTTCAATAGGTCTAAAATGAAACGTACTTATCAACCTAGTAAGCTAAAACGCAAACGCGATCATGGGTTTCGCCAACGTATGGCAACGCGAGGTGGACGATTAGTATTAAAACGTCGGCGTGCAAAAGGTCGTAAGCGTTTATCAGCTTAGTGTATGAATTTGACAAAACACGACGCTTAATCACTAAAAGTGAGTATGATTATGTGTTTGCTCAAGGCAAAAAAATTTTAACCCCGGAATTTGTGATTTTATATCGATCAAATTGCTTAGGTTACGCGAGACTTGGCCTTTCTTTGTCAAAAAAGAGAATAGCAAAAGCGTGTCAACGAAATAGGTTAAAGCGTATAGTGCGTGAGAGCTTTCGTACTCAGAATCTACCTGCGGTAGATATTGTTTTTTTAGCAAGGCATGGGGCAGCAAAAGTAGAAAATAGTTCAATTATTGCACATTTAGGTAATGCATGGAAAAAGTTAAATACTTTCTACGTCGATTGACTAGTTTTCCAATAATCTTGTATCGATTATTTGTTCGTCCTCTGCTAAGGCCAAGTTGCCGCTATTATCCAAGTTGTTCTGAATATGCATTATCAGCAATTAATCATTTTGGAATCTTCAAAGGTATAAAGTTAATGTGTTGTCGTTTGCTCCGTTGCCATCCATGGTCAGCAGGAGGTTACGATCCTGTGTTACGTAAAGAAGAGAAATCTTAATGGATATTCGACGTGTTATATTATATTCAGCGCTTGCGCTAATTATTTATTCTTTGTGGTCTGCTTGGCAACAGGACTATCCGTCAACGCCAATAACAGCCACAACGTCTAGCAGCAATATTAATAATAATGACAACCGCTTACTGCCTAATATAGAGGCTAGTAATTCAGCTGCTACAACAGACTCTAATCAAATAACTACCCCACAGACAGTGTCCCAGAGTTCGCAGCCTATTCAAGTTAAAACAGATGTGCTTGCTGTAACTATTGATAATAATTTTGGTGATATTGTACAAGCGCGACTGCTAAATTATCCCGTTAGTGTTGAAGAACGCCAAACACCAATTACGTTACTTTATGATAAACCTAATCAGCGTTATACAGCCAATAGTAGCCTAGTTATGAATACCAATGGCACAGTTGATAACCTGAAAATTAATTACACGAGCTTAAAGCAAACTTATTTCCTAGATCCTAATGAGCAACAATTAGTCGTTACCTTAAAGGGACAAACAGATAATGGGTTAGACGTAGCTAAGAACTTCATTTTCACACGTGGCAGCTATCTAATTGGTGTTAATTATCAAATTGCCAATAAAGGACAGCAGGAATGGCGTGGCTACATGAACACCCAACTGGTTCGCACATTGCCCACTGAAGATCAATCTAGTTTATTTCACATAGGTTCTTATACTGGTGCCTCTTATTCAAATCCAGAGCACAGTCGTTATAAAAAAGTTAGTTTTACCGATATGAATAAAGCTAATCTTAATGTTGATGTCACTGGCGGCTGGATAGCTATGCAACAGCATTATTTTCTTAGCGCTTGGGTGCCACCCGCTAAGAGTAAGAATTTAATGTATACGCGTAACGCCAATAACGACTATACCATCGGCACAATTAGCCAACCGCTCGTTATTAAACCTGGTGAAGTTAAAGAAACAGGCGCTAAATTGTATATTGGCCCAGAGATAACTAGCAATTTAAAAGCGATATCTCCCGGGCTAGATTTGACTGTGGATTATGGCTGGCTATGGTTTGTATCGTCAGCTTTATTTTCATTGATGAAAGCGATTCACTCTGTCGTCGGGAATTGGGGTTGGTCCATTATCCTAGTAACCGTCCTTATTAAGCTTGCATTCTTTCGCTTGTCTGCTACTAGTTATAAATCCATGGCCAACATGCGAAAATTACAGCCAAAATTGCAAGCTTTAAGAGAGCGTTATGGTGATGATAAAGCAAAAATCAGCCAAGCTACGATGGAGCTTTACAAGCAAGAAAAAGTTAATCCATTAGGCGGTTGTTTACCTATTTTAGTGCAAATTCCTGTATTTATAGCCTTGTATTGGGTGTTATTAGAGAGTGTGGAATTAAGGCAAGCGCCATTTATATTTTGGATTAAAGATTTAGCTGCTGCAGATCCTTACCATGTGCTGCCAATTATTATGGGTGTGACCATGCTAATTCAACAGCGTTTAAATCCTGCGCCGCCTGATCCGACGCAAGCGAAAATTATGATGTTGTTACCAATTGTCTTTACAGCGCTCTTTTGGAATTTTCCCTCAGGCTTAGTGCTTTATTGGATTGTGAATAACACCTTATCTATTTTGCAACAATGGTATATTACACGCAAATACAGCGATGATAGACCAGCTTCTAAGAAACAACTCATGACGGCAAAATGAGTCTTGCAGAAGAGACAATTGTTGCTATTGCTACTCCACCTGGCCGAGGTGGAGTAGGGATTATCAGACTTTCTGGCCCATCAGCCTATTTAATTACGAAACAGCTAACTAAGCAAATGGATTTGACACCACGTCATGCTGTTTATACAGCTTTTTTTGATAAGCAAAATAAATTAATTGATAAGGGCCTAGTGCTTTATTTTAAGGCACCGCATTCCTTTACAGGCGAAGATGTTATTGAGCTACAAGGGCATGGTGCGCCAGTTATTTTAGATTATTTAGTACAAGAATGCATTGCTTATGGCGCACGTCTTGCCAGGCCTGGTGAGTTTTCAGAGCGAGCTTTTCTAAATGATAAAATTGATTTAGCCCAAGCTGAAGCAATTGCCGATTTAATTCATGCAAGTTCCTTAACAGCAGCGCGTATGGCAGTGCGTTCGTTGCAAGGAGATTTTTCCCATAAAATAGCAGAGCTTAATGAAAAAATTATTAATTTACGCTTATACGTTGAAGCTGCTATTGATTTCCCTGAAGAGGAAATTGATTTTTTAAGTGATGGTAAGGTTGCAGTGCAGTTAACGGAAATTGTTAACAATCTTGATATTCTACGTCAAAATGCTACTCAAGGCGTTATGTTACGCGAAGGGTTAACAATTGTTATTGCCGGGGAGCCTAATACAGGCAAGTCTACCTTAATAAATTGCTTAGCTTGTCGTGAAGTAGCTATTGTAACGGATATCGCTGGAACAACTCGAGATGTCATGCGTGAATATGTCCTATTAGATGGGCTCCCTGTCCATCTTATTGATACGGCGGGCTTACGGGAGAGTAATGATATAGTCGAGCAAGAAGGAATTAAACGAGCTTGGCAAGAAATCAGGAAGGCTGATTGTGTGTTATTGTTAGCAGATGTTCAGCAAAAAAACCAACCCAATGAGCTTGACGAAGCAATTTTAAGCTCATTACCAACAGGCACTCCTCTGCTTAAAGTTTTTAATAAAATTGATACTATTAACGAAAAACCGAAGTGTGAAGAGGATGCAATCTATCTCTCAGCAAAATCAGGTGCCGGCATTGATTTATTACTTACTAAGATTAAAGCGCTAGTAGGCTTTCACCCAACCGAAGGCCAATTTTTAGCACGCAGAAGACACCTAGATGCCTTAGACAGAGCTAAAGAGTTTTTATTAACAGGGCAAATGCAGCTCATAAATGCTCGCGCGGGCGAGTTACTCGCTGATGATTTACGTCTGGCTCATCAATGCTTAAGTGAAATTACTGGTGAATTCACCCCTGATGATTTACTAGGAAAAATCTTTTCTAGTTTCTGTATTGGCAAATAGCGTAATACCTATTTAAATTATTTAAAAAATATACAATATGATTATTTTTTTGAATAAAATTCAATATTTAATAAGTATTTGTTATCAATAAATCAATGTGGGGGAAAAAAATACAAAAAATTATTGTTTCCTGTTATAAAGGATGTTAAGTTTGTATTGTTGATTTTTTGTATCTTTTTCTTAGGTTTAATTATGACTTTTCCAAAACAATCTAAAGCGTTTCGCACTGATGGGTATACTTTTTTTCAAACTATTCCAGGGCAAATTTCTAAAGATTCGATGGAAATGGTAGAGCGCTTAGCCAATGAAAAAGATTTTAAGACGTTGTCCGAAAATCAAATGCTTATAGAGCAAAAATTTCTCCACCTTTATCAAGTTTTAAGTACAGACAAGGCAAGGAGAGATGAATTTTGGCTGCTATGTTATTACTACTGTTTAATGCTAGAAAATTATTACATAGCTTATGACCAACCAGCTAAAGTTGAACAATATCAAAAGTTACGCCACCAAATTTGGCTTGAACTAGAGAAGCGCCGCGGCATTATACATCCTGAAGAGCCTTCGCCAAGTTTCATTGCCGAGTTAGGTAAACAATTAAAAGATGGGGTAAGTGATCTTGCTGGATGTGCTATCCATACTTCTAAATTACGTAATCACATTGCCCTTTATAATGTGTATCGGATTTATTGGATCTTTTGTCGTCTAACCCTTACTCATTCACTGCGTCATATTGCCCAAAATACGAATTGGCTAGAGCAATTAAGTCAGTTATTAAGTAGGCCTGTTGATTCCGAACATATTATTAAGCAGTTAGAAACCTTTGGTGAGGTTTTCCGAGGTTTAAGTGTTGGGTTTTTTGCAGCGCGCTTTCTTATTAATGCTGCCATGGTACTTAAGCATACCATCGCGCCTTCTCTGGATGAAGAAGATGAGGTTAAAGGCTTAAAAGCATGGGCACGGTTTAAGAAAGAAATGTCTAAGCGACATGTGGAATTTTTAAATGATATTACTTGGGGCGTGGTAAATGGTGTAACCAATTACGCTGATTTCTTTCATCTCTCTGCTGCTGCCGCAGGATGGATAACTGCAGGCTTTCTCGTGTTTGACGTAGCCTTAATGCTTTGGCGTCATCATCTTGCTAAGCAAGATTATTTATTAAAAAAAGCAGAATACGAAGCTGACTTAAAACACTATAAGCAGTTGTTAGATGAGGCCATTAAGAGTCATGACGAGCAAAAAATCGCTTTATTGCAAGCACAATGTGATTTAACCGAGGAACTGCAAAAAGAGCTCGAAATAAAATGGCAAGCAACTAGTGCTACTCTGTACTTTAATACCAGCGCAGCCTTGCTATTAGCCGCAGGTTTTAGTGCTTCTATGATTGTTGGTTCGCCAGTATTGATTCCTGTGGCTTACGCTGCCTGCACCATTGCTGTGGCTATGTATTTATCAGCGTCAGCTTATAACGAGTATAAAGAAAAAGAATTAAGATTCACCCAAGCTCAAGTAAGTAATGCAAGCAGTGAAGACATTGCAAAAGCGCGTAAGGAATATGAGGCAGCCCGCAATGAATTTATCTTTACCATGGTTAAAAACATAGTATTACCAAGTCTTATGGTCGCAACCTTTGCTATATGTTGGGAAGCTGCGTTAGTTTTAGCGGCTGTCTATCTTACTTATGAAGTATGGCGCGCCTATCAAAAACACGCTGAAAAGCAAGCGCAAGCTCAATTACCGCAGCAATCTGATGAGCAAAAGCCCATATTAAAAGATGGTAATACGGAAGGAAATGATAGCGATTATGATGATGAGGAAACCGAAGAGCAATACGAGGGAGGGTATTCTCCTATTGCCTGCTTTGGTTAGCTAATTTTACTTAGCCGTTGAAGAACATGGATGTCCTTCATCGAGCAACATAGATGTGTATAGCATGTTTGGAAAAAGCCTTAAAGACAAGTAAACACGGGCTAAATATTCCAAACTGAGGTTAAGTTTTCAATGTGCCTTTCGCCTTAGGCCAACACGCTATTTTCGTATTTTTCTCTATAATCTAAAACTCGTTTATCCATAACCTTATGCCAAAGCGGCGGTATTAAGGCTAAAAGCATCATGCCTAAATAGCCTGATGGGAGCTGCGGGCTTTCTTCTACATGTTTTAAGAGTTGATAGGGCTTAGCGCCATAAAGGTGATGATCGGCATGTCGTTGCAGGTGAAAAAGTAAAACATTACTTAGCCAATGGTTGGCATTCCATGAGTGTTTAAAAGAAACCTTTTCATAATGGCCACTTGGTAATTTTTCCCTCTCTAACCCATAGTGCTCAATGTAATTGACTAATTCTAATATAGTAAACGCCACTATAGCCTGACCTAGAAAGAAAATTAATGTAAGCCAACCGCCTAATAAATAACAAAATAAACTTATGGTTAAAGGTGCAAAGATAATCCACCAAAATTGATTATGATAGCTATAAAAAGAATAATCTTTTTTCTCTAGGCGTTTTTTTTCTAAGTGCAGGGCAGAAGTAAATGAATCTATAACAGCTCTTGGTAAGTATCGATAAAAACTTTCACCTAATTTAGCAGTTGCTGGATCATGAGGTGTGCCTACCCAAATGTGATGGCCGCGCACATGCTCTATGGTAAAATGACCATAAAAAACCATACTCAATAATACTTTGCTTAAGAGTTGTTCTAAAGCAGTATTTTTATGTATTAATTCATGAGCTAAATTAATGCCAACGCCGCCCGTTAGGAAGCCAATAGAAAAACAAAAACCTAGCCATTCATACCATACTAAGTGATGCGTGCTAACCATATAAAGGGCCGTGGTAAGAAAAATAATTTGTACCGGGACATAAAGGAGGGTAATTGCTTTAAAATAACTGTCTTTTTTAAGCTGCTGCTCTTGTTTCGTATTAGGATTAGAAGAATCTTGCACAAGGTAGTCAACAATAGGAACAATGGTGAGTAACATAACGATAGCTAAAAAATTATAAATACCACCCAATGCATAACCAATAAAAGGGAGTAGCACTAATAAAAAAATAAGCAAAAAAGATGTTTTTTTTAGCAGCGACATAGCTTAATCCATTAATTTTTATTTATAAAGTATAGCAAATAGCACTTTGACGTAAGTTATTTTTTCTGCAAACTTAACGCTAACTTATACAGATCATTTTTGGTAGTTGAGGAAAGGGCACTTGCAATTTTAACAGCTTGTTTTAAGGGAACTTCTTTAAGCAACACAGATAATAATTTTTTATCATCTTCATCTGATTTAACTACAGGTTGTACGGGCAGAATAATTACAAATTCTCCTTTAACATGCGATAAATCATTAAGTAGCCACGCTTTAATTTTATCCCCTGATGCTTGAATAAACGTCTCAAACGTTTTGGTTAACTCTTTAGCTAGCACAAATTCATAATCATGGCCGTAAATTGTTATAATATCTTCAACGCACGCAAGTATGCGATGCGTAGATTCATAAAGTACAGAAGTGTATTCGCTAGCTGCTAACAAGGTTAATTGAGTTAAGCGAGCTTGTTGTTTAGCAGGTAAAAAACCAATAAATAAAAAACTATCACAAGGCACGCCGGCCGCGCACAGCGCAGTGATTAATGCACAGGGGCCGGGGATAGGTGTGACTCTTATGCCAGTTTGTCTTGCTAACTTTACTAAGACATACCCTGGGTCACTAATTAAGGGTGTGCCAGCATCACTAATTAGCGCCATGTTTTGTCCGTTTTTTAGAGCGTTAATGATCGCTTCACTTTTTTCACTTTCATTATGAGCATGTAAAGAAAGTAAAGGCTTACTAATCCCAAGCGCAGTTAGTAAAGGCCGTGAATGACGCGTATCTTCAGCTAAAATGGTATCAACACTTTTTAAGCTATTGATAGCCCGCTCGCTAATATCTGCTAAATTACCTATTGGCGTCGCTACAATATAAAGTGTGCCATAATTAGTTGCTGAAGCATTTTCCATAGTTTATCCTATTGCGTTCTCGCCCTCTGGACTTTTTATATGCTACCAAAATTCTTGGTTTTAAAACTAAGTTGTATCATTATTTCAGTCGTTTTTTTCTCACGTTGCACCACTATTTCTGAAAGCACTGCCAGGACTACTTTATCAAAATCTACACCTTATACTATGTCAGCTGCAGCTTATCTAGCTAGGGCAGAAAATCAAGAGGGAAGTGAAAAGCAAAATATGCTAATTATGGCTGCAGGCCGTTCTTTTTTCGATGGTAATTGGCAGCAAACAGCTGCTATTTTAGCGCAAACTGCAAAATTATCAGCTACTCAAGCATATATTAAAAAGATTTTTCTAGCTAAAATTGATTTAATACACCAGCAGCCTAAAGAGGCTATTGCAAAACTTTCTAGCGTAAAGCATCCGAGTGAGCTACCTATGTTTTATCAAGCTCAATTCCATGAGACATTAGCTAAGTCTTATGAGGCTTTAGATAAGATTGTTTATGCAGCCAATGAACGTATAAAACTTGAGCATTTGTTAACTGATTTTGCAAGCCGACAGCAGAATCGCAAGCTTATTTGGTTGGTATTAAATAAGCTACCTGTTGCAGAATTAAATACACTCACTATAGAAGCGAAAGAGGGTACCGAATTACAAGGTTGGTTGAAGTTAGCATTAATAGCTAGGCAAACAGCTAAAGATAATACCAGCTTATCGCATGAGCTAAATGGATGGCAGCAAGATTACCCAACGCACCCAGCGAATACTATTCTAGCTTCTCAAATGGCAGCAAGTTATAAATTAACAACAAGGATGACAGCTTATACCGCGCCGCAGCAAATGGCATTGCTTTTACCGGTTACCGGACCCTTAGCGGGCCCCGGTGGGGCGATACGTGATGGATTTATGGCAGCTTATAATAACAGCAAACTTGATAATGAAGTGGGCCTTCGTGTCTATGATACAGCTGCAGAAGATGTAACAGAGCTTTATCAAAAAGCGTTAGCAGATGGTGCTGATTATGTCGTAGGCCCTTTGACAAAAACAGATGTTTTAAAAGTCGCGGCTTTAGAGCATCCTGTTCCCACACTACTACTAAACGATATCAATGAATCAGGGTTAACCATTAAGAACAATCGAAATAACATTTATCATTTTAGCTTATCACCCCTAGATGAAGCTAAGCAGGTTGCGGTTAAAGCCAGTAAAAATAGCTTAACCAAAGCTTTAATCATTGCACCTGCTGGCGCTTGGGGCAGCGAAATAGCGTCAGCTTTTATAAGCCAATGGGAAGCTAATGGTGGCAGCTTAATTGAACAATTAGTTTATGATAATACGACTGATTTAAATCAAGCGGTTCGCAAGTTTCTACATGTTTCTGAGCAAGCCGCTAAAGAAAAGCAATTTAAGGTTAAACCCGGGGAGGAAGGCTTGGTTATAAGTAAACGCAGGCAAGATTTTGATATGATCTTTTTGCTTGCTTATCCATCTAAGGCTCGCCAAATAATGCCTTTATTAAAATATTATTTTGCCGGCGATATTCCTGTTTATGCTACCTCCAGTGTTTATGCGGGAACTAAAAATCAGAAAATGGATAAGGATTTAGATGGCTTAATTTTTTGTGATATGCCCTGGGTTTTTCAACACCACTTAACCAATAAAAATTGGCCTGAGCAATTTAATAGCTATAGTCGTCTTTATGCCTTAGGTACAGATGCCTACGCGCTATCAGCCCAATTAAACCAGCTTGTTTCGTCGCCACAAAAGCCAATTAATAACAATAGTGGTTTACTTTATTTAAACAATGCCCAGCAAATTTCGCGCGTCTTAAGTTGGGGTAAATTTAAGCATGGTATTGCCCAAAAAATTAGTGATGCTTAAAGCTGGAAAAAGCAATCAAACTCCTAGTACGCTTTGCCTTGCTCACAAGGCATGGTTGCGCGGATAGAATAAGTGATCAAAATGACTTTGTAGCCTGGGTGAAACGAAGTGAAACCCGGGTTTTGGTCCTATGGGCCTGCGCCTGAGCTACATTTTAGTTTATCCACGCAATATCGGAAAGACGAGCGAATGGATTATGTAAATGGCTGCAGCTAATTTTTCTAATTTAAATTATCCTGGAAAGTTTATGTCACAACAATTAGGTTTTGCTGCAGAACAACAGGCTTGCCACTATCTTCTCAAGCAAGGTTTATCATTGCTTGTTAATAATTATCGTTGCCGCTGGGGTGAAATAGATTTAATTATGAAAGATGGTAATTATTTAGTCTTTATCGAAGTAAGAGCGCGCAGTTCATCTATGTTTGGCGGTCCTTTTGCAAGTATTACACTTACAAAACAGCAAAAGATTATAAAGACAGCAAACCATTTTATTCTAACTAAAAAATGGGGCGATAAATACCCTGTTCGGTTTGATGTAGTTGGCATTGATAGCCGTTTACAAAACATTGAGTGGATTAAGAATGCCTTTATCCCGTAAAATGCGCTTGTTAAAAAAATTAAAAGTCGGTTACGATGTATAAACGTTGGAATCATTCGTTATGTCACAGATGGAAGAAAGAGTAAAACAGCTTTTTGGCATGAGTATTGAAACACAGATCTCTGCTGCAGATTCTTTATCAGCACTCATAGCAAAAGCAGGTGCTCGTTTAGTCAATTGCTTATTAAATGATGGCAAAATATTATTATGTGGCAATGGTGGCTCTGCTGCTAATTGCCATCATTTTTCTGCTGCCATGCTAAATCATTTTGTGGTCGAAAGACCTGCTTTACCTGTATTTGTACTTACTGGTGATACATCATCTGTTACCGCAATAGCAAATGATAGCCACTATGAGCATGTTTTTGCTCGTCAAATACAAGCGTTGGGCCAAGAGGGAGATATCTTGTTAGTTATCTCCACTTCGGGGAATGCTGATAGTATTTTAAATGCTGTTAATGCAGCGAACGATAGAGGAATGGATACAATTGCATTAAGTGGCCGCGACGGAGGTGTTTTAGCAAACCACTTAGGCCCTGAGGATATTGAAATTAGAGTAATTGCTGATAATACAGCTTTAATTCGCCAGACTCATTTATTTATCTTGCATTGTTTTTGCGATTTAATCGATCAATCTTTGTTTGGACAGATGTTGGAGTAATAATGAAGTATCGTGCTTTGGTGTATGTGTTAATTAGTAGTTTGCTGTGTAGTTGTGTAGCTGTAGTAGTCGCTGGTGCTGCTGCAGGAATGATTGTTTATGATCGTAGAACGTTAAAGACAATGGAAAGTGATGCGCGTATATTTCACCTTATCCATAAAGCGCTGGTTGAAGACGCTCGTTTTAGAGGATCGCACATAGAAGTCATTAGCTTTAATCAGGTCGTTTTATTAGTAGGCCAAACTACGTCTCCTTCTTTGCGCGTTGCTGCTGAGAAGATTGCCCAAAATACTCCTGCAGTTCGGCGGGTGTATAATGAATTAACCATAGGACTTCCCTTATCGCTTAAGCAAAAGACACAAGATACTTTTATTACCGGGCAAGTTCGTAGCTATATGCTTGGTCGAAAAGATTTAGAGTCAGGCTCAATTCGAGTGGTTACTGAAAATGCAACTGTTTACTTAATGGGAACTGTAACTCATGAGCAGGCGTATCTTGCGGTCGATGTAGCAAGACATGTAACTGATGTTCGCAAAGTAGTTAAAGTATTTCGGTACATTACTTAATTCTCTTGAATTAAAAGCTAGCTGGTACTTTAAAGTAAAGGATTTACTAAATATGTATCGATCAAAGCTTTATGTATTATTCCTAATTCCAATCTTTATGTTAAATGGTTGCATTAGCAGCTTATGGACTGGTGCAACCCTCGTCTACGATCGTCACAATGTTTATAAAAAATTCTATGATTATCAACTTGCTGTACAGGCAAATCATTTATTATTTCAAGACAGAATGTTGAAACAAGAGGGATGCTACCTGGATTTAGCTGTATTTAAAGGCGATATTTTATTAGCGGGTCATTTACCCTCAAAGAAACTGCGTCATCTAGCACATATGCGCCTAAAATCATTAACAGGCTATCGTGAGATATTTTTTCAAGTTGCCGTTTATTCAGGGCAAGCAAATGATCTAATTGACACTTGGTTAACGACTAAAATAAGGAGCCAAATTCTTGCAGATGCAGACATTGACCCTAACGCATTTAAAATTATTACTATAGATAAAATCGTGTATATTATGGGGGATGTAAGGCCTAAACAAGCCGATCAAGTTTTGAGTATAGCTAGGAATACAGAAGGGGTCGTACGTGTGGTAAAGCTGATGCGTTATTTAAATTTAAGCGAGACACCTGCCGGTTAAGATCTGTGGCCTATCTAAAGGCCACAGGGCAACCGACCCAAACCAGGAAGTGGCTAACCTGGAGGTTAATGCTAACTTTATCAATGGTAACGACCTTTATCCAGTCGTTTACGCATTTTTCTTAATTTAATTGTACGTGGCAGGCCAGTAGAATCTTGATCTGCTTCTTCGATTAGAAGTTCTTCTTGTCGAACTGGGTGGGATTTAGAATGTTTACGGTAGGGATGGTGGTTTTTATTGTGTTTATGGTATATACTATCACCGTAACGGTTGAGCATTTTTTCGCGCATGCTGTACGCTGTACCTTGTTGCTTTTCAGACATAACTTATTCCTATCTATGAGATTAATTAAAGTTGCCATCATAAACACAAACTTAACATCTATTTTGAATTAAGTGAGTAGTTTCAATGGCCTTAAAAATAACAACCTCAATTTAAAATATAGGCAATTTGATCTGAATTTACCACCCTTTCTGGTTAAGCAAGGTAATAATTTATAGTAAAGGCTAGCAAAACTATAAATTGGCGTTGCTTATCCAAATTGATTACTTTATAATCCGCGCCTGTAAAGATAGGTATACTCGTGAAAGATGATCGTAGTTTGCGCCCGGTTTGGCGCTTGCTGTTAGCTCAGCTAATAGTTGGTGCTTTAATTGCGCTAGGGATGCTCATTACCGCTGGTAAGCAAGCAGCTCTTTCTGCATTATTAGGTGGTTTAGTCGCCTTCTTGCCCTCGCTGATATTTGCAAGAAAGTTATTTCAATATCAGGGCGCAAGAGCAGCAAGACAAATAATTAGAAGTTTTTATCTTGGAGAATTTCTAAAAATAATATCATCAATCGCGCTGTTTACCTTGGTTTTTGTATATTTTGAGGTAACTCCTCTGGCGTTTTTTTTAACATATATAGTAGTGGTTATGATACATTGGTTTTCACCATTGCTCGTTGATAATAGACAGAATAGGCCTAAAAGTGACTGAAATGGCATCAAGTACAGATTATATTAAACACCATCTAACTTATCTGACCTATGATCTAAAAACCATGACTTTAGGGTCTTCAGGTGGTTTTTGGACCATTAATCTTGATACGTTATTTTTCTCCGTGGTTTTAGGATTTACCGTTTTAGGGCTTTTATATTTTGCTACCCGTAAGATTACTACAGGCATCCCTGGTAAATTACAAAACTTTGCCGAGCTTATGCTTGAGTTTGCTGATAACCAAGTAAAAGATTGTTTTCATGGTAAAAATAAATTGATTGGGCCATTAGCGCTCACCATTTTTACCTGGGTATTTTTAATGAATTTTATGGATATTGTACCGGTTGATGTTTTACCGATTATGGCTAAATCACTTGGTATCCACTATCTTAAAGTTGTCCCGACCAATGACTTAAATTTAACGCTAGGGTTAGCATTATCAGTATTCTTCTTAATAATTTTCTACAGCATTAAAATTAAAGGTATGAAAGGCTTTGTTAAAGAATTAACCTTGCAGCCTTTTAATCATCCATTGTTTATTCCTTTTAATATGCTATTAGAGCTAGTTGGGTTAATTGCAAAACCTATTTCACTAGCATTGCGACTATTTGGAAATTTATATGCAGGCGAGTTAATCTTTATTTTAATTGCTTTACTCACACTGAATGTGACAGCCCAGTCATCGATAGCAGGCACTGCAACATTAGGCGTGGCGCAATTTCTTTTATCGCTTGGCTGGTCAATTTTTCATATATTGGTCATTACCTTACAAGCATTTATCTTTATGGTCTTAACGATTGTTTACCTTAGTTTAGCTCATGAGGATCATTAGTTCATTTTAACATCATTGTTCATTTAAGGGGATTTCTATGCAAGCTGCAAATTTAATCGCGCAAGTTCAAGGTATGACTGTTATTGCAGTCGCATTATTAATTGGCCTTGGTGCTTTAGGTACAGCAATAGGTTTTGGACTTTTGGGTGGTAAATTTCTTGAAGGTTCTGCACGTCAACCTGAAATGGTACCTATGTTACAGGTAAAAATGTTTATTGTTGCGGGCTTACTTGATGCGGTAACGATGATTGGTGTGGGTATTGCCTTATTCTTTACCTTTGCTAACCCTTTCCTAAGTAATTTAGGTGCTTGATAACATAAAAGGTGCCTTTGCATTTTAAAAGCTATGGGAGACAGCATTGGATATTAATTTTACACTAATTATACAGATGCTTGTGTTTGCAGTGTTTGTTTGGTTTACGATGAAATTTGTTTGGCCTCCTCTGGCAAAAGCTATGGAAGAGCGTCAAAATAAAATTGCAGACGGACTAGCTGCGGCTGAACGAGGCCGTAAAGAGTTAGAGTTAGCACAATATCGTGTCAAAGATGAACTAAAGCATGCTAAAGCGCAAGCTTCAGAAATCGTTGAAAAAGCGACTAAACGTGCCACACAGTTAATTGAAGAAGCCAGAGAAGAAGCAAAGCTTGAGGCGGAGCGACAAGCTAAAATAGCGCATGAGAAACTTCAACAAGAAATTAATCAGGCGCGAGATAGCTTGCGTAAACAAGTAGCTCAGCTTGCAGTAGCGGGAGCTGAGGTAATTCTTCAGCGAAACATTGATGAAAAGACAAATAATCAATTATTAGATAGCTTGATTGAAGAAATTTAATATTAAATAAAGAGATTGGACATGTCTGAGAGCGTAACAATTGCTAGGCCTTATGCCAAAGCTATTTTTAAATATGCCTTTGATGCTGGGAAATTACGCCAGGGGTCAGAATACTTGCACAATTTAGCATTAGTAGTGTTAGATAAAAACGCAGCAAACTTTATTAATAACCCTGCGTCCACAGTAGAGCAGCACGTTGAATTATTAATGAGTGCTAATAAAATTGCTTCTGAGGATGCAGTTTACCTAAAAAATTTTATAACGCTACTGGCTGAGAATAAACGTTTAATGGCTTTGCCTGATATTTACAATTTATTTGAAGCAATGCGTGCAGAACAAGAAAAAACACTCATAGCAAATGTTATTAGCTATTCAGAATTGTCTAAAGATCAGCAGCAGAAATTGATTAATACACTAAGCGGTCGCTTGCAGCGCAAAGTAACTCTGCAAATTACTATTGATAAAAAGCTGATAGGTGGTGCTGTGATTCTTGCTGGCGACTTAGTGATAGATGGCTCGGTTCGTGGCAAATTAGATAAACTTAGCACCAGTTTGGCCGCATAAATTAAGAGGATAGATTTCATGTCAGAACAAGTTGCATTAAACCCATCTGAAATTAGCGAACTAATTAAGCAGAAAATTGAACAATTTAATGTTGCTTCAGAAGCTCGAAATGAAGGTACAATTGTTAGCTTACGAGATGGAATTATTCGCCTTCATGGTTTAGCGGATGTAATGCAGGGTGAAATGATAGAATTCCCTGGTGGCATCTATGGTTTAGCACTTAACTTAGAGCGCGATTCGGTTGGTGCTGTTATTCTTGGAGACGCTTCAAGTTTATCAGAGGGCCAAAAGGGCAAATGTACAGGTCGTATTCTTGAAGTGCCCGTAGGCGAAGCATTATTAGGCCGCGTTGTTGATGCTTTAGGTAATCCTATTGATGGCAAGGGCCCAATTAATGCTAAAAAAATGTCACCTATTGAAAAAGTAGCCCCAGGCGTTATTGCTCGTCAATCAGTTGATCAGCCTGTACAAACTGGATTAAAAGCAATTGATGCTATGATTCCAGTAGGTCGTGGTCAGCGAGAGCTGATTATTGGTGACCGTCAAACAGGTAAATCTGCTATTGCTATTGATGCCATTATCAATCAAAAAGGCACTGGTATTAAATGTATTTATGTGGCTATTGGCCAAAAAGCCTCTTCTATTGCTAATACAGTACGTAAGCTTGAAGAGCATGGGGCAATGGAGCATACCATTGTCGTTGTGGCGAGTGCTTCTGATTCTGCAGCTTTACAATTTATTGCACCTTATGCCGGATGTGCTATGGGTGAATATTTTATGGAGCGTGGTGAGGATGCCTTAATTGTTTATGATGACTTAACTAAACAAGCTTGGGCTTATCGCCAAATTTCTCTACTATTAAGACGTCCTCCAGGTCGTGAAGCTTACCCTGGGGATATTTTCTATTTACATTCACGTTTATTAGAGCGTGCTTCACGTATTAATGCTGAAGAGGTTGAGCGTTTAACGAATGGCGAAGTAAAAGGGAAAACAGGTTCATTGACTGCGTTGCCAATTATTGAAACGCAAGCAGGCGACGTTTCCGCTTTCGTACCTACCAACGTCATTTCAATTACCGATGGTCAGATATTTCTTGATGTGGATTTATTTAACTCAGGCGTTCGTCCTGCAATTAACTCAGGTCTTTCTGTATCGCGTGTAGGTGGTGCTGCTCAGACTAAAATTATGAAAAAACTCGGTGGTGGTACACGTTTAGCATTAGCTCAGTTTCGTGAATTAGAAGCATTTTCTCAATTTGCTTCAGACTTAGATGATGCAACTCGCAAACAATTAGAGCGAGGGCAACGGATTACTGAAATCATGAAGCAAAAGCAATATTCCCCACTGTCTGTGGCTGAAATGAGTATCTCTTTATTTGTTGTTGAAAAAGGTTACTTAGATGATATTCCTTTAGCTGAGATTGGCAGTTTTGAAGCAGCGTTGAGAGGGTTTATGAGCTCTTCTTATGCATCTTTAATTAATAAAATTAATGAAACTGGTGCTTATGATAATGATATCGAAGCAGAGTTAAAAAATGCCGTAGAAGAATTCAAGCGTACTGGTAGCTGGTAAAACATTTTAAGTGTGCAGATGGGCTAAAAAAGCCCAACAAATAGATTAAGGTGATGATATGCCTGGAGCAAAAGAGATTCGTTCGAAAATTGCGAGTACAAAAAACACGCAAAAAATCACGCGAGCGATGGAAATGGTTGCAGCAAGTAAAATGCGTAAAACGCAGGATAGGATGCGAGCATCTAAACCTTATGCCACTAAAATATATGATGTTGTAAAACATATTGCGCGTGCTAATTCTGAATATAGGCATCCATTTATGACTGCCCGGGAGATTAAACGAGTTGGTTTAATCGTTGTTACTTCTGATAGAGGTTTAGTGGGTGGTTTAAATGCGAATTTATTGCGTGAAACAGTACGTATCATGCGCCAGTGGCAATCTGAAAATAAAGAGATAGATCTAGGCGTCATTGGTCGCAAAGGTAAGGCTTTTTTCAAACGTGTAGGTGGTAATATTATTGCTTCTGTCGATCATTTAGGTGACAAGCCAGGAGTGAAAGACTTAATCGGTGTAGTTAAAGTCATGTTAGATGCTTTCTACAACGGTCAGATTGATGCTTTGCACATTGTATATAATGAATTCATCAATACAATGACTCAAAAGCCTCTAGTTAAACAGCTCCTGCCTCTTCCTATTGCAGAAGAAGATAATCAAAGACTAGGTCACTACTGGGATTATATTTATGAGCCCGATGCTAAAGAGTTATTGGATGCTCTATTAGGACGCTATCTTGAATTACAAGCCTATCAAGCTGTTGTAGAGAATATTGCTTGTGAGCAAGCAGCAAAAATGATTGCAATGAAAAGCGCGACTGACAATGCTGGTGAATTAATTAAACAATTCCAATTGGCCTATAACAAAGCTCGACAAGCTGCCATTACACAAGAGTTAGCAGAAATTGTCGGTGGCGCATCGGCTTTATAAGAGGGTAAATTTTATGAGTTTAGGTACTGTGGTTGAAGTAATTGGTGCAGTGGTAGACGTTGAATTTGATCGTGATAACGTCCCTAAAGTTAATGATGCACTGCAATTAAATAACGAGCTAGTGCTTGAAGTACAGCAACAATTAGGCGATGGCGTCGTTCGTACGATTGCTATGGGTTCGACTGAAGGGCTTAAACGTGGCGTTCAGGCTACTAACTCAGGTAAACCCATTCAAGTGCCTGTGGGTAAAAAGACATTAGGTCGTATTATGGACGTATTAGGCCGTCCAATAGACGAAATGGGCCCAATCGATGCGGAAGAATATTTACCAATTCATCGCAAAGCCCCAAGTTATGAAGATCAAGCCGGTAGTCAAGAGTTATTAGAAACAGGCATTAAGGTTATTGACTTGCTTTGCCCATTTGCGAAAGGTGGTAAAGTTGGTCTCTTCGGTGGTGCTGGTGTAGGCAAAACAGTTAATATGATGGAATTAATCCGTAATATTGCTATTGAGCACAGTGGTTATTCAGTATTTGCAGGCGTTGGGGAGCGTACCCGGGAAGGTAATGACTTCTACCATGAAATGAAAGATTCCAATGTACTTGATAAAGTATCACTCGTTTACGGCCAGATGAATGAGCCACCTGGAAATCGTCTACGCGTTGCCTTAACAGGCTTGACCATGGCTGAAAAATTCCGTGATGAAGGCCGAGACGTATTACTCTTTATTGATAATATTTATCGTTATACTCTAGCGGGTGTAGAAGTATCTGCTTTATTAGGTCGTATGCCTTCTGCTGTAGGTTATCAGCCTACGCTTGCAGAAGAAATGGGTATGTTGCAAGAACGTATTACTTCTACTAAAACGGGTTCTATTACCTCAATACAAGCTGTTTACGTGCCAGCGGACGATTTAACTGATCCATCGCCTGCAACAACGTTTGCTCACTTAGATGCAACTGTGGTGTTATCACGTCAGATTGCTGAACTAGGTATTTATCCTGCGGTTGATCCATTAGACTCTACATCACGCCAGTTAGATCCATTAGTTGTTGGCCAAGAACACTACGACACAGCTCGTCGGGTTCAACAAACGTTACAGCGCTACAAAGAATTAAAAGATATTATTGCTATTTTAGGTATGGATGAATTATCTGAAGAAGATAAGCGTATCGTTACTCGTGCCCGAAAGATTCAACGATTTCTTTCACAACCATTCTTTGTTGCTGAAGTATTCACAGGTTCACCAGGAAAATACGTTTCACTAAAAGATACTATTAAAGGATTCCAAGGTATTCTTGCTGGTGAATATGATGATTTACCTGAGCAAGCTTTCTATATGGTTGGTAGTATTGAAGAAGCGGTCGCTAAAGCAAAAACATTATGAGGCAAGGTGATAGTATGGCAAATACAACTCGCTTGGATATTGTCAGCGCAGAACAAGAAATTTTTTCAGGCTGTGTTGAAATGGTGATAGCTACCGGTGAGCTAGGTGAAATAGGTATTACACCTGGACATGCACCATTACTTACCGTATTAAAGCCTGGAGAAATTAGAATCACTCATCCAGGCGGTGGGCAAGATATTTATTATGTCTCTGGTGGTATGCTTGAGGTTCAGCCCTATCACGTTTCTGTTTTAGCAGATGTTGTTGAGCGTGCTGAAGATTTAGATGAAGCAGCAGCGCTTGCAGCTAAAGCTCGTGCAGAAGAAGCAATGACTAATAAAAATGCTGAACTAAATTACGCTTTGGCCGCGACCGAATTAGCACGTGCTGTAGCTCAGATTCGCGCTATCCAAAAATTAAGACAAAGTCTTAAGTAAAAAAATAGCTTATAGTTTGTTTCGTGTTCATTAACCAATAGTGAGCACGAGCTGTCTTTCTAATTGTAAAACCATATCCATGATTGCTTAATCATATTATTCACAATGATATTCACAATTTATCCACAGATAGGATTATTTAATAATCATTTAATATCAACAAGTTAACTTAAAAAAATTTCATTCAATACAAGTATTAATAAATTTATACACATTTTATTTATAAGAGCAATTTAGCTAATTTATAAATATTCTCTTTATTCCTTTGCCATAAGCAGCAATTTAATTTAGTACACATTTACTCATCTTTGTGAGCGAAGCGAAGCAAAGTAATCTATTTTGATTTTTCTTGGTCAGAAATTGCGTTTTAAAGCTGCTAAGATTAGATTAAAACAGGGGTAATTAATTTTAATCTAGCTTCTGTAATTAATGCATGTTTACAGGATAACATTTATTTAACAGCAGCAGTTACGCTAATTATTAAGAGTAAATTTATGAAATTTGCGCACCTGCCTTTTATAAAGCCATTTACTTACAAAGAATTTCGTTTTTTATACGCCTCAGAACTATTTTTTTTTACATCAGTATGGATGGCGGGGATGGTTTTTGGCTTAATCGTTACTCATATTAAAGGTAACTCACCATTTTATGCCGGCTTGATTGGTTTTGGCTTTAATTTACCGATGCTATTAGGTCCTTTAAGCGGGGCGATTGTAGATAGGTATTCACGTCCAATAATTATGAGGATAGTCTCGCTATCAGGATTCGCTGCGGCACTAGCGATGGCAATAATATTATTATTTGGCTGGCCAAATTTCTGGGTTATGCTATTTTTAGTTTTAATCTATGGTTTTAGCCAATGCTTTTACTTTCCCGCCATCGTGACGAATGTAGCAGATATTATTCCTGATCAAAATACCATAGGAAATGCTACCAGCTTAATTAATTCTACCAATCGCGTGGTTATGTTTTTTGGTTATGGATTAGGAGGGTTTTTAATTAGTTACTGTAGTGAAGGGGCGACCTACTGGTTTAATGCACTGCTATTTTTAGCAAGTTTTGTTTGCTTATTAGCTGTTCACAATAAAGCGACGATAACTGAAACTAAAAAGTCGGTTCTCGAAGAAATGAAAGCAGGTTTAGTTTATGTTAAAAATTCATTACCTGTTTTTATTATTGTTATACTTTTAGGCATCATAGGGCTATTAGGATGGCCTTATCTATTTTTAGTCCCAGTTGTTAATCGCTATTATTTAGGCGGTACGCCAGGTACGTTAGGATTATTATTGGCTGTAGGTGGGATAGGTGGGACGCTTGGAGCATTTTATATGTCAGCACGGAAATCGGTATTAGGATTAAATCGTATTTTCATCATTGCAACTGCCATTCTGATAATAAGTATGCTAGGGCTTGCTTTCTGTCGTTCAATCCTTTGGGCAATGCCAATGTTATTTTTTATTGACCTTGGTTTAATGCTAACTTTAACAGCAGGCATGGTGTTTATCCAACAACTCGTACCTGCCGAATTTCAAGGTCGTGTAATAGGTATTATAACCATGGTAAGTTTTGGCACTATTCCTATTGGTAGTACATTATTTTATGGTCTAGTAGGCAGTGTTTTTAATGTGATGATAGCGTTTGGTATTGCTGCAATAATCTTATTATTAGCTCTAGGTTGGTATATACAAAAGCTTCCTGCAATCCGCCGCATTGCAGCGCCGGTATATGTGGACAAAGGAATAATTAAAACTGTTGATGAGGCAACTCATATTTAATAACTAATTTCTTTGCATCCTGCCAATTTGAGTAATGGAATAGCAGGTTAAATACGTTAAATCAGGCAGAGTAGAGTGAAAAATACCTCATATCACCTGCCTTTTATAATTACAGCATGATTGCATGACCTTATTAATTCTTATTTAAAAGGACTTCATCAATCGCTTCTGGCGCACTTTTTTCAAGTATATCTCTGAACATGCCATACCGGTTATTTAGAACTTTCTTACCTATGGTTTTATTGTACTCAGAACCCATTAGAAAGTTTTGTATTAAGTGTTTTTCTATGTCCAAATTTTGCATCTGCCAAGGTAGCATCTCGATATAATACAGATAATTATTTTCTATATCATCAGGTTGCTGCTCGCCAACCGTTTGATATAACTTAGTATAATATTGCATATCTACTTGGCCTTGTCTTGGCCCATGTGGACCCACTACCAGTACTCTTGTATTTTTCAAAACGGAGGTATTTTTTAATCCCCAGCCCTCTAGCAGTTGGTCAATTTCATGAACCTGAGCTTTGGTACTGTCTAACATATTTTGTTTTAGATAAGGTCCAAGAGAAGCTAGATAAGCCGCTAATAATTGCTTTGCCTGAGCAGGCTCTGGCTGCTTAATCAGTGCTGCAAGTAAGTTAATTGATTTTTCAAGAATTGCTTGCTGTGTTGCTATCAAGCCTTTATTCATCAGCACCTTCTCAATACTTGCTAGGATAGTATTTAACTTCGCGTGCATTTGACTTAATTGATTAACAAATTTTTCCTCTGTTTCATCGCTTTTTCGGTAGTTTTTAATTAATGCTTGGATAGTTAAAGGAATATGGCTAATTTGTTTGAGGCGAGTATATTGACCTTGAGCAGCGGGTGTGGTTGCATTTTTTATTTTTTTATACTGATTTTCATTATTTTTTTGCCATAAGGATAAGTCATTACCTATATAAACAAGAACATAGTCTATCGCTTTGCTTTTCAATTGAGATGTTGATTGATGAATCGAAAGGAATTGATAATTTAACTCATCTAATAATGCGCCGGGATCTTGCCCCTCTGGCTGACACTGACTAGTAGGGTGGCTGTTATCGATAATTGTAGTATGAAAGGGACATGCGGATGGTGGATTAGTTGCTAAAAAGATAGTCCTGGTAATGAGGTTGACGGATTTCTTTTTTAGTGGGGATAGTGTTTTCTTTTGCAGTATTTAATTCGATAAGCTTTCTCATTTTAATTCTCCAGGATTAGTGATTTTAAGCATCTTACACAATTTTAATTAGGCCAATTTATTAACATCAAAAAAATTGGCTCTCTTGGATAAGATACAGTAAAAATATTAAGAAATTATTAATTGAAAATAAATTATGCAGAATGAGCGCGAGCAACTAGAGAGAAATCTAAATTATTTTTACTATAGCTTATAAAGGCTGTATCGTATCTTTTGATTTATAGCGGGCATTATTAGTGGCTGTACTTACTGGAAAGTAGTTTAATTCTAGGGGTTGATTAAGCTGTTTAATGATTTCAAGGTCGGTTAAATCGAAAGGCTTAGGCTGCAACCATTGTTCTTGCTGGTCTTCATTTAAAATCCAGGGCATGCGATTGTGAAGCTTTTTTATTACATCATTAGCATCTGTGGTTAGTAAGCAGCAAGCCGGGGGTGAAGCTGTATTTGTTTGGTCTTGTTGCCAAATGGCAGCGACTGCAATCAGTTTTTGATCGGCTCTGGTAATATAAAAGGGCTGCTTTTTAGCCGTATTTGCTTGTGTTGTATGCTGCCATTCAAAAAAGCCACTCATGATCATTAAACAGCGTCGATGTTTAAAACTTTGACGAAACGTTGGCTTTTCAGCAACACTCTCTTGGCGAGCATTAAATAATAAAGTACTTTTTTTAGTTGGATACCAGGCTGTAATACCCCATTTCATATTAACGGCTACCAAGCCTTTATCAGTTTGCTTTAAGCATAGAACTTGTTCTGTTGGCGCTATATTATAACCTTGTGCTAATGATTCATCAGCCACAATGTCAAATTGTTTTTTTAAGGCTTCTGCATCAATGTCTAAAACGAATCGACCACACATGAGCTGCTCCTTAGCCATTTAAGAAAATTTGTATTTAATAATCTTTCTAGCAGTATAGTCAATTAATTTAACTGAGTTTTATTTTACCTATAAAATGCTTAACGTCTTAAGGTTTAAGATAATAATAGATAAAAGGCGCAGAACTAGGAGGACTAGTTTGCGCACAGTTGGCTAATTTTAAGAGGATTTAGCGACGGCTTTATAACAGCGCCTATTACTAAACTGGAACTTGTGCAAAAGGGTCATGCGCTAATAGAGCGTCCCGCTCTTCTTGCTCTTTTGCCTTCCTCCAATCACCCAAGAATCTAAAGGGGTTGCTGATTCCTGTTTTTTTCGGAATAACCGGGGGAGCTAATGCTTCTTCCTTAAATGCTACAAAGGCGTTGTCATCAAATTCAGGTGCCTTAGCTTCTTTAGGTCCCATTCGATTAATTAAGGTATTAATCAGCAAGGTTAACGCAATACCAGCAGCTAGAACACCAATACCTATTCCTGCTGTTGGTATAAAAACTAGACTCACAAAAACAATCGCCGGAATTAACGCGTCTACTAAAATAGATTTAGCTAATTTAATGCGCTCAAAGGCAATCAAACGTTGTTTGTATTCAGAGTCTGCATCTAAGCCTACAATCTGTAAGTAAATTAATCTTTGCTGATCTTTTATTTCTTTAGTTTGATCACCGCTTAGTAAATTTTTAAATTCTTGGTAGAGTCGTTCTCTCTCTTTTTCAATGAGGCGCTTTGATTCAGTTAATTTACTTACTTCAATAGCAAAGTTAGTTGCCGCATAGACTGTTGTTAAAACAAAGCATAAAGCTGCACCAACAAGACCAAGAGTCATTGCAAGAGCAGGCGCTATTAGCGTTGCTGGCACAAAGCAACAACACATCAATGCAAACGATGATAATAAGCCCGCAGCATAAACGATATTATTAATGTGACTATAGCGCTTATATTTCCAATCAAAATTCATTTCTTCTTCTAGTTTAAGATTGTCATTTATCTTATATTCTAATGATTGCAATTGCTGTAATAATTTCTGCTTCTCTAAAGCGTCTTCGTCAGATAATTGTTTAATCTTACATAACGCGCTAAATCTTTTTTCTAAACGTTCGTGCTGTGCTTTTAGTTCTGCTTGGGCTTGTTTTAATGCCTGTATCTGCTTATTATGCACCGTATTTTCTTCCCAAAAACGCCAAATTGTTAATACCAAATCCATTACCAGTAAACCAGCGGTAACAACATTACCTATATAACCTAGCTGCCCCGTACCTTTAAGCCAGAAAAAGCAGGCCATATTCGCTGAAGCCCAGATTAAATCATTTAATAAAGCGAATTTACGCTGATTCCATTGGGTTTTAAACCTTTCCCACGTTGAGAGATTGAGACTTTTTTCTTCTTCACTCATCCACGGGCCTTTAAAGGTATGCTTTAAAAGCAGTAAAAAATTAATAGCAAAGCGTGTGTAATAAAGAACAAAACTCATGTAGCCGGTGATAGGTGCAGCATCACCAATATGATCTTTTGCTTGTTGGTTATTGTAAAAGCTATCTGGCAGCATTTCAAAAATGCTGGTTAGCATGCCACCTGCCCATACCCAAAAGAGCCTTGCTTCATTGATATTAGATAAAGACTCAATAATAGTGCCAGTCTTAGCATTGTTAATGCTCTGTGCCTTATTATCAACAAATGCCATTATTTGTTGCACGATATAAGGCGCTACAATAACGTAGCCAAAGAATTTTAAGTATTTGGGTGATTCATTAAGTTCTGCATTTAATTGATTTTGGGGTGACAAAGGATCGGCGCTTGCTCTAAGTTTACTTAATAAAAGACTACAGTGTTGTAAGTTTGCTTCTAATTCAGCAATTTTAGCTTTTCGTTGGGCCATAGTATGGCGTTTGTGTTCTAAAGAAAGAATATAAAATGCGAATAATAATTTGTCTTCTAACGCTTGCCGTTGTTTGGGATTTAAAAATTTAAAGTAAGCAGGATTAGTTTGAGCTAATTGGCTGCTGTAATAATTTGCTACTGTAGGCAATTGTTTTCGTAAATGGTGAAGGGTGTCTAAACTTGAGTTTAAGTACAGCTCTTTTATACTTGCATCTAATCCATTTAATACGTCTGCCCTTTCTATTCCTCCCTGGCCTAATAATTGACTCCCAAGAAGGATATCATTGCCCATAGCACACCTCAGCGCCTAAAGTTAATCTAATGATATTGAATTTTATGTAATTTATTATCGTTCAATATGATTTTTTTTATATCATAATATGCATTTGGGAAACAAGAATTGAGGGTGAAGCTTTACATTTTTGTAACCTAATTTACTTTTAGTTAAGGTTATAATTTTTTTTATCTCTTCTTGCATCCCTATTCAATTATTCTCTATATGAAATATATTAAAACACTATGTTTTATTTTTTGTCAATAGATTTGGAAAATAAATTTTCATATTAGCAATTTGTGTGAAAATTTAACAGTTTTTACCTGTCATTTAACTGCAATTTACTTGTATAAATTCAAGCATTAGTAGATAAAAACTTGTTTAATTACTATCCGAATACAGTCAAAAAAATAGGCCAATATGATAAACTGATAAGCTTTTAAAAGCATTAATTAAAAAGATGAAAAAACGTGTATTAATTATCAATACCGGCGGCACTATTAGTAGTGTTAAAACAAGTTATGGTTATGAGCCTGAGCTTGGGTATATTCATAAGGCATTAGCTCAAATCCCTGCTTTAAATCATGCTGATATGCCTAGCTATGATATTAAAGAGTATGAGCCGTTACTTGATTCTTCTAATATGACCATGAATGATTGGAATCAAATAGCTGCAGATATATTTGAAAACTATCAGGCTTATGATGGATTTGTTGTTTTTCATGGCACAGATACCATGGCTTACACCGCTTCAGCCTTATCTTTTATGTTAGAACATCTTGCTAAGCCTGTTATCTTAACTGGTTCGCAAATTCCTTTATCCGAAGTAAGAAATGATGCAATCGATAATATTATTACTTCATTATGGTTATGTGCGCATACACCTATTCATGAAGTATGCATTTATTTTAATCAGCATTTATTGCGTGGTAATCGGGCCCAAAAAATCAGTGCACAACGCTTTAAGGCTTTTGATTCGCCTAATTACCCACATCTAGCAAGTATTGGTATTGCTATTAATATCCATCGCCATTTATTACTTCCTTTACCTGCAGAGGAATTAAAATTACAAACTATTTCACCGCATTTTATTGCTAATATTCGCTTATTCCCAGGGTTTTTAACAGATATTCTAGCTTATTTGCTGCAGCAGCCATTGCATGGGCTGGTGTTAGAAACATATGGGGCTGGAAATGCGCCGAATAATGAGCAGACGTTTTTAACGCTGTTAGCGAAAGCGTGTGAGCGCGGCATTATTATTGTTAATTGTACCCAATGTCAGCAAGGCTCAGTAGAAATGGGACAATATGCCACAAGCCATGGTTTAAAGCAGGCAGGCTTAATTAGTGGGCGAGATATGACGCCTGAAGCTGCTCATTGTAAGCTACTCTACTTATTAAGTAAGAATCTTAAGCCCACCCACATAAAAAAATTAATGGAAACTAATCTTTGTGGTGAGCTTAGTGCGTTGTAAGGTGCTATGTTAAAGTTACCGAAGAGATTTGCTCTACAACGTGCTCTAAGTTTTCCTTTTTTATAGCATTTTGAGCTTCAGTTAAGCAATCATTGAGCATTCCTGCTTCAGGTCCTAGTTTAGGGCCATTGATTTTGAGGGTAGAAAAGAATGCTAAAGTAATAGGTATAGTAATATTTAAGCCATACTCATTAACTTTTCCTTGATTTAGCTCTTTTAACTCATGTATATGAGCTAATACGCGGCTTCTTCTTGTCTGATGATATTTAGTATGGTGTATATCTAAGGTTTCTAGGTCTTCTTTACAAGCAATAATTCTCTCTTTAACAAGTAATTCTTTTTCTCGGGTTAATTTACGCGAATTAGTAATTTTAGGATTAGTAGTTATTCTTGCAAGCGCACTTGGATGTAGTTCTCCTAAGGTATTCTTAAAGAGGTAGGTAGCAAGATAATAACAAAGTTTATTGTAGGGATCGTTATCATCAGGTATATCTTGTAGCTGCATGTCCTTTAGTTTTCCTAGAAAATTATTTATTACTTTGATCATGTCAATTATTAATGGACCAAACGTTCCTTCGTCGTAATTGAGTGCATCACTTTCTTTTTTTGCCGCTGCTTTTGCCGCAAGCAATAGGCTAATAATTTGATTCGTATTAAGATAATCCTGAGAAGGTTGGGCTATTTCTGTAGCTATAGACGTGTCCGAAGCGTTTGAGGTAGTGGGAAGCTTGACCTCTTCTGCAAGCTCTGCCACTTCTTTCTCTTTGCCTTTATCGTTTTCTACGTCTAAGTCATTGTCTTTATTAGCACCTTCTCCTTCCGAGCTATCTTCTTTGGGTAAAGCAAGCTCAGGCAGTTTAAATGTCTTTAACTCCTGAATTAATTCGCTAGCAATGGCTCGCTTTTGGTTAGAGAGTTGCTTTTCTCTTCCTGCATATAATGTTTGAGAAAGGTAATTTATAACCGACTTATCTGAAGACGATGAAGTGCCTATATAGTCTGTTAATTCATTAGTTAAGTAATCGCGAATTATTTTTAAAAAAATAGTCATTTTTCACTACTCCTTGTGGCGCAATTTTTTTATGATATCAGTAATTCTAATATAATCAACATCAAATCAGACTGCTTAATTCCGGTATCTACCAGCTAGGATGATGCCAATTAGCTTAAGGAAATTACAAAAATTATGGCCTTACAAATTATTATTCTTGCCGCAGGGCTTGGAAAGCGAATGTATTCTAATAAACCTAAAGTGCTTCATACAGTTGCGGGTCAGCCTATGCTAGCGCGCGTTATTAATGTGGCGCAACAATTAAATCCTGATGCCATTTATGTCATTTATGGCCACGGCGGCGAACAAGTGAAGCAAGAATTAGGCCACTTAGATGTCACTTGGATTTTACAAGAAGAGCAATTGGGTACAGGCCATGCGGTCAAGCAAGCGCTGCCTTATATTTCACTCAATTCACAGGTTTTAATCCTCTTAGGGGATGTTCCTTTAATTCAGGTAAACACGTTACAAAAATTAGTAGAAGATTCTCAGGGCAATTCACAACAATCAACTTCCTTAGCACTTTTAGTTGCTAAATTAGCTAATCCAACTGGGCTAGGTCGTATTATTCGCGATGAAACAGGTGCAATACGCGCTATCGTGGAAGAAAAAGATGCGAATACAGAACAGAAACAAATCAATGAAATTTACTCTGGTATTTGCTGTGTAGAAGGAGCAGATTTAGCACGCTGGTTGCCGTTAGTAAGTAATAATAATGCTCAAAAGGAATATTATTTTACAGAAATCATTTCATTTGCTGTTGCAGAAGGGTATCGCCTTACTTCGCTTACTGTGGATGATATTTTGGAAATTCAAGGTGTGAACACACGGCTGCAATTACAGCAATTGGAGCGGGCTTGGCAACAACGGCAAGCGGAGCAATTATTGCTGCAAGGTGTGTCTATTGCTGATGCTAGTCGAATTGATATCCGTGGTGAATTGATTTGTGGTAAGGATGTGTTTATTGATGTTAATTGTGTTTTTATTGGTAAAGTAATAGTAGGCGAAGGATGCTCTATTGGCCCTAATTGTCTCCTGTCAAACGTAACATTAGATGCAGGCACTGACGTGTATGCCCATAGCGTGCTTGAAGAGTGTAAGATTGGTAAGTCTTGTCAAATAGGTCCTTTTGCTCGTTTACGCCCAGGCACAGAGCTAGGTCCTTACTGTAAAATAGGTAATTTTGTTGAAACGAAAAAAGCTGTGTTTGCTGAGGGCAGCAAAGCCAATCATCTAAGTTATTTAGGTGATGTAACCTTAGGGAAGCAAGTTAATGTTGGCGCGGGTACTATTACCTGCAATTATGATGGCGTAAATAAGCATGAAACCATCGTTGAAGATGGGGTGTTTATAGGCTCTGATACGCAATTAGTTGCACCAGTGACGGTAGGGGCTTATGCAACAATCGGTGCTGGCAGTACGATTCGTAAAAACGTCCCAGCTGGTGAGCTAACGTTATGTGAAAGCCGACAAAAAACAATTTTGGGCTGGAAGAGGCCTGTTAAGAAAGAAGAATAAAGCTGCCATTAGAGCAAGGGTAAATTCTAACTATGAGTTGCCCATTCTTGGAAAGAATGGGCTGACTGAAATTCAATTAAGTATTTAAAAGGTGATTATTTATATCAAATTACACCAGCTTCCTGATTGATACGTGTTATTAACGGCTTCTTCCTGCGGGAGGTTTTTATTTTCTTCGCCCCATAAACTAAAGGAAAGCCAATTTGTGGAAGTAGAAAATTTATTTAACAAATGTCGCTTTAAGTTATTATCTAAGTATTTGAATGGTTTTTGATAAGCTTCTTGCATTTTAATATCTGAGAAAATATCAGCAAATTTATCTTCTAAATCGGGTAGGATCTTTTCAAAGAATGCCTTTACTGGAAACTGAACAGCAAGGGCGCTTTCATTATCAAATTGCGGCGTAAGCTCAACGGTTCCCGCGCCATAGTTTTGATTAAAATAATTAATAAATGTAATCATTTTTTCTTGAGATATACTTAAATTCAGACGTAAGTACTCTGGAGCTTGGGCGCTCTGATCGATAATATACTTGCCATCAAAGGGAAAGGCGGTGATTCCTGCTAATTGCAACATGGTGTGTTCAATAACATCTGAGGCAAGCGTAATCTTATATTTCTGCAAAATTAATCTAAGGTATTCTACAAGATTGTCAAAGCTATATTGATCAACAGGAGGGAATCTAGTTACCAAAACATTTTTTAAGGCTTTATCTAAGCGCTTATATGGCTTTTGATAAATTTCTTGTATTCTGGGCACCAAGAAGGTCTCTGCTAGTTTTTTTTCAAAATCAGGTAAGATTTTTTCCATAAATACTTTAATGGGAAACCTAACCCTATTTAAACCAGGGTCATATTCAGCTATGCCCTCCCCATAGGTTTGGTTAAAATAATGGGCCAAGGCTGCGGTAGTTTCTTTAAATAAGTCTAATTTGATAAAGAAGGAATGTGGCGTATAGGTGTCACCGTAGCGCTTATATCTACCATAAAAAGGAAATTTGATGCCTGCTAATTGCATCATCGTGTGCTCAAAAATATTTGATGAAAAATCGACTTCATAGCGACTTAGATTTTTTTCCATCCAATGCTTAAAGCCATCAAAATCATAATAATTTTCTAAAGTAGCATGATGCTCTATGGAACTAGGTGGCGGTATAGGATTATTATCTTCATCAAATTTAAATTCCTTAATATCTAAATTTTCTAGAGCAAACATTCTTTTGTTTATATAAATGCAGGGAAATTCGTCTTCTAAAGAGGTTGAAGGGATATACATGTGTTCGCAACCAAGATTATTTCTATCTAAGTGAATGTGCTTTTCTCCGAAATGCTTAGACATGACAATGTACTCTATAGATAATTCGTGCCAAGGTTTATCATCTAACTGTATTTTTAAAATATTATTAGCTTCTATGTCTGCAAAATACACATAGCCTTGAACTCCCTTTGTTATGAACTTAAATAAATATCGCATTATCAATCCTTATAAATAGGTGCAACTTTTTTTAATTACTGTGTAAATGACTAAGGCATTATGAGTCCTACTAATGCCTGCGAGCATCATTTTATATATTTCAAGTTGTTGATAATATATTATTTTTTTAAATAAGATTCAGTATAAACTAACGCAATAAGTTTATTGGCTCACTACCTATTAAATATTGTTATTCCCGTGTGGCAATGTTGCGTGGATAAACTAAGCGGTTAAAGTGGCCTTGTAGCTTGCTACAACTCCCCGTCATTGCGAACCTTTACACTGTAAAGGTGAAGCAATCCAGAGCGGTGCTACTTACAGTATCCGACCTGGATTGCTTCGCTGCGCTCGCAAAGACGAGCAAATGGGTTAAAACAACTGGCGGTTTTAAAAGGCCAAGCTGACTAGGTGGTTTAACGTTTAATTAATAATATCGGCCACTTAGTTGATCTGCGCAACAGTGCCGCGCGGGATGACAATAAAATATAGTTATTTAAAATTTCTAAACACACTAAATTGCAGCAAGTTTTGGTTGTTTTTTGTGTAAGTTATTATATAAGCGTAGTACTAAAGGAAGGCTGATTACGGTAATGATAAATTTATAAATCCACCCGCCTAAGCATAAATTAAAAATCTCTTCATAAGGGTAAATACCCGTAAATAAAATAGTATAATTAATAATGCATAACAGGGTATTTGCTAGAACATTAGCCGCAAAAATACGCACAGCGCGATTAGTGCCATACATACTATTTTTAAATTTCTCAAGTAAAAAGGCATTACTACTGAAGGCCACTAGAATTGCCAATGTGGCGGCTGGAATATGCCTTGGCATAATAAATGAGTAGAAAGGATTTAAATTAAAAAAGTCAGGAGAAGGCAATAAAATAGTAGATATTAATAATAAATTAAACGTTAATTCAGCTAATACCATAACACCTGTTAAGCGTAAATTAGCTTTATATCCAAATAATTCACCTACTAAATTACTTACGAGCATAGTGAAAGGAAAAAAAATACCACTGGCGACGATAATCCAATGCTCACTAAAAGACACTAAACGGTATTCGCAGGCTAAGCAAATTAATAAAATAATGACCGAAAAACCCGTTAAATAATGATACTGAGGATTAAAAAAATAATCAGGTTTTTTCTTAAACTTAATCTCTTTATTTTGCCTAGGTAATAAGTAAATTAAATAACTAATTCCTATAAGTAAAAGAATACTAGAATCGATAAGTAATGAATCCATATAAATTAAACCAAAATTCTTAGTATATGGATCAGCAAACAGTAATAAAAAATCTATAGAAAAAAAAGAAAAGCCACCTAATAATGCCAGTAACATACACTTATGCGGTGAGTTAAAAATTTTAGGGTAGCGCGAAGAAAAGAAAAAGTGGGGCAAATAAAAACTAAGGCCAAAGGCAGTTGTTGAAGAAAAGAATTTACGTGGAATTTCTTCGCAAACAATTTGATAAGCAATTGTATTACGCATATTTTCTGTCGAAGGTAAATTCAACAAAAGGTAGATGCCAATAGAAAATAAATATAAAGCGAGTAGCGATTGATTTAAAACTTGACGTTGTTGTTGCAAATTACAATTTTTTAAAACTAAAAGATATAATCCAGCAACAAAAGAACACAGTATGCTGTTGGCTGTAAAATATAATCCTTGAATGACAATTATTTTGAAAGAAACATTAATCAAAAGAATAAGGCAAATTACCATTGCCACCGTAAGAGGCATATAACTTCGAGGCGGAAGGGGAGTAGCAATTAAAGTCATGTTACAAGCCATTTTATTGCAAATTACATTTGATAAATTTTCTTGAATTAGGAGAGTTAATTAAGCTCTACTTTAAACACTTAAATAAAAGACTAATCATTGGATATAAAGATTTTATTCGAAGCGTTGCTAAACTAGTCTAGTATCTAAACTAGTTTAATTGCTCGGCAATATACCACTTTCATTATTTATTTGGCAAATTTATCTGATGTCAAATTTAACGGTTGCATCTATCTGCTGGCTTCCTTTATTTAGTCGCAAACTGCAAATAGGCACAATTTAGTAGCTTGATTAACTAATTTGTGCCTAATAAAGAAATTGCAGCAATATAGCCATTAATAAGATATATCGAATCTATCCATAGAATTTGCTTGTTCTTGTTCCATAGGAGGCTTTTCTTCAGACTTAAATACACCTAACCTCCGTGTTAAGGTCGCAGATTTTACAGGAAGTTTAGGGCTTAGTTGGCTAGCCTGCTCATATTGAATAGGTTTAATTACAGTACGCCTTGGTACTGTAATAATAATATTTTTTGCAGGACTAGGGTTATTAGGATTTCTTAAAGGTTTAATAATTGCTTTAGCATCTACCTTTTTTTCATTATCTTCTAAAGCCAATAATGGTGCTGGACATTCTTTAGGTTCTGGCTGTCTTAATTCTATAGCCAGAGGCGTTGGGTCTACTTCTTTAAGTGATTGCTTAACTTCTAATGCTTCTAATCGTCTGCGCATCGAACCCACATCAAGTATAAAATCTTGATTACCCAGCAAAGTTAATGCTTCCCGCGCTAAGGATTTTGGTATCCCAAATAATAACCATAACAGTTTCGCGGCTTTTTTAGGGTCATAAGTGGCTGCACGCACTAAAAAGCTTTCGCTTCTATCTTCCAGTGCTTTTAAAGCAATGATTGAGCGCTCACGTAAATAGCGCCAATAAGGTTGAATGACAGGGTCAACAACAAATGCTTCTGGGCTGTGTAGCATACGTGGTAAAACAATCGTTCCTACCTTCTGTGTATAGGGATGTTGTTGTACCTCTCTAGCGAGATTATATATTTTTTTCCAAGGAATATTATTAGGAGGCCCCTTAAGTAAAATTGGAATTTGTTTTTTAAGTCCAGATGCAATGATATCAAAAATAAAGCCAATCAAGCTTTGGTAAGCACCTACCGGATCAATAACTCTTCGTTGTGATTGGTTAATAGGTGGTGGTAAATGTACATGCGCTGCCACACTAATCTGTGTTAAGAGCATGGCTTGGGCTATAAAAGGTTGATAATACTGTATTGGTATACCAGTAAATGTTTCAATACCGAAGTATTGTGCAGGTAAACTAGTCAATGCTTGAATGCCATAGCTTACTAGAAATGTTGATACTAACTGATGAATACCCAGTGCCACAGGAAGTTCAGCATTTTCTTTTAAGTACTCTACTTGGTGGCGTTGACATAAGTCCGGTAAAACCATGGTTAAGGCATAGCGCCCGCGATGAAATACGGATAAAACAGCGGCAATTGTATTACCATAACGAACATACCCTACTAAAGATAGGGCTGCTTCAGTTGCCCAAAAGGTGGTGAGATCGCGAAAATTACCTCTTACATAGCGTAATAAATCACATTTTTCATCAATGCAAACTTGTTTAGGAAGCTCAGTGTTAACTAAATTGAGTGATTTTGCAGCTTCAAGGGTTACGATTGCCATGCGTACGGTCGCTTGTGTATTTCTCCGTACGTTATAAGTCCATACACCCATTTGCAGTAATAATAATGAAGTTTGTAAAAGAGTGCTTGCACTTATCCAGCTCGCTTCTTCGTCTATTAGCTCATCTTCTGCGTATTTCTTTAACGTGTCAAACACATAATTAACAGCTATTGAAGGAATGATGTCTTCAACGAAAATACGGCCTATATGGTAAGCTATTTGCCTAGTAGGCGGGTGCATGATTCCTGATGCAACTGTTTTAACCGTTGCGGGTGCAAGTTCAACTGATTTTAAAATGGTGTTATAGGTAAAGCTACTAATATGCTGTGTAGTTTGAGTAACTGTTTGATTGTGCCATAAAGCGCTGCCCCATCCTTTTATTGTTTCCCACCAACTCATAACGCCTCCTGCTTAAGTGGAATTTTTATTCTAGGAGGAAAACACATTAATTTCTAGACATTTTGTTGATAAAATTTAATTATTTTAATTTGAGTGACTTTCTATTCAATTCTGTAGCTTTAGAAATATTTAAACCTCGTCTTTGCGAGCAAAGCGAAGCAATCCAGGTCAGGTGTTGTAAGTAGCAACGATCTGGATTGCTTCACCTTTACTTCGTAAAGATTCGCAATGACGGGCGGCTTTTGCTATGAAGAGATTTGTCTTGGCGAGCGATAAATTTATAGCGTTTTTTCTTTGTATTCACATAAATCACGAATGCAACAAACGCCACAGTGGGGCTTGCGTGCTACGCAAACATATCGGCCATGCAAAAGTAGCCAGTGATGAGCATTGAGAATAAATTCTTCATCGACGACTTTTAGTAAATTTAGTTCAACTTCCAAGGGATTCTTGCCAGGCGCAATGCCCGTGCGATTGGCTACGCGAAAAATATGAGTGTCGACTGCCATCGTTGGTTGTTTGAAAGCAGTATTAAGAACCACATTTGCTGTTTTACGACCAACACCTGGTAATGCTTCTAACTCTTCTCGGGTAGTAGGTACTTCGCCTGCGTGCTTATCAATTAACATTTGACAGGTTTTAATAATATTTCTAGCTTTGCCGCGATATAAATTAATTTTATTAACATATTCTTGTAATCTTTCCTCACCTAACTCCAATAAGGTTTGTGGTGTATTGGCAATAGGATAGAGCTTATCTGTTGCTTTATTCACACTGACGTCAGTTGCTTGTGCAGATAAAATAACAGCGATTAATAGCTCAAAGGAGGAGTTAAAATGTAATTCGGTCGTTGGATTTGGGTTAGCCGCTTGAAAACGTTCAAAAATTTCGCGGCGAGTTAAATTATCCATGATTCTTTTTTTTATCGTTAACGCGATTAAGGGCTTGTAAAATATAATTCTGTTTTGCTTCTATTTCTTGTGTTAATTGCGTTCTTTGCGCCAATTGTTTTTTTTCTCGATAATGCTGTTGTTGTTCATGTTGCTCACGTAGCTCTCTTACTTTTTTAGCTTGAAAGCGCTCACGAGCCAGATTGCGGTCATAAGTTGGTTTATCGATAACTTGCATTTCAATACAATCTACCGGGCACGGTTCAACACATAAGCCACAGCCGGTACATTCGGTTGTTAATATAACATGCATTAATTTTGCACTTCCAGCAATTGCATCAACGGGACAGGCTTGAATGCATTTTGTACAGCCTACGCAATCTGCTTCATGAATTTGAGCAACACTTGGCGCGCGCTTATTCGCTTTAGCTGCGTCCAGGTAAGGTGTTGCGTCAATTTGTAATAAATTAGCTAACGCTATCACCGTTTGCTCACCGCCTGGTGGGCACAAATTAATAGGCGCACTACCCTGTATTAATGCTTCTGCATAGGGCATACATCCAGAAAAACCACATTCACCACATTGTGTTTGAGGTAGTACTGCGTCAAGCTTGTCTATCGAAACGGTCATTTTACTTTCATACCAGGTATTGCGCCTGTATCAGGCTGTAATAAGAAAATTCCCTTACCATCACCTGCGGCTAACACCATTCCTTCGGATACACCAAAACGCATGGTTCGTGGTGCTAAATTTGCAACAACAATTGTTAAACGGCCAATAAGGTTTTCTGGGGCATAGGCTGATTTTATACCCGCAAAAACTTGTCTTTGACTACTACCTAAATCGAGCTGTAAACGCAATAATTTATCAGCACCTTCTACTGCTTCAGCAGCAATAATTTTAGCAACTCGTAAATCTATTTTACTAAAATCATCAATGCTAATGGGTTCTGCTTCAGGTAGTAATGAAGCTGATTCTGGTTGTTTAGTCATGGTTAAATTTGCCTTATTTTCTGCAGTTTCTGCAAGTAATGCTGTCACTTTATCGCGCTCTACCCGCACCATCAGTGGCGTGAAAGGTTTAATTGCTCGATTAACTAACGGGGTATCTAAGTTAGCCCAGGTCAGGGGCTCACAATTTAAAAATACTTCAGTTTGTGCTGCCATTAAGGGCAGTACGGGCTTAAGATAAGTCATTAAAATGCGAAATAAATTTAAGCCCATGGTACAAATGGCTTGTACTTCCGGCAGTTGCTCAGAATTTTTTGCTAATACCCAGGGTTTTTTGGCATCAATGTATTGGTTAATGCGATCAGCGCATTCCATAATTTGCCGAATTGCTTTGGCATAGTCGCGGTTAAGGTAAGCACTAATAATGTCGCCACGCACAGATAAAATGTCTTGATAAAGCGTAGGCTCACTTAATGTCTCTGCTAACTGATTATCAAAACGTTTATTAATAAAGCCGGCACAGCGGCTAGCGATATTAACGACTTTACCCACTAAATCCGCATTAATCCGATTAATAAAATCATCAAAATTTAAATCCAAATCATCAACGCGGCCATTTAATTTGGCAGCAAAATAATAACGTAAGTACTCAGGATGCAGATGATTAAGGTAAGTTCGTGCTTCAATAAAGGTGCCGCGTGACTTAGACATTTTCTGGCCATTTACGGTTAAAAAACCATGGGTGAAAATGGCAGTTGGCAGGCGATAATTACTGCCTGCGAGCATAGCAGGCCAAAATAGGGCATGAAAATAAACAATGTCTTTGCCTACAAAATGATATAGCTCAGCCGTTGACTGTTTACCCCAATATTCCTCAAAGGATAATTGATTTAAATCACAATATTTTTTAAAACTTGCCATGTAGCCGATGGGTGCATCTAGCCAGACATAAAAAAACTTATCCACCGTCCCTGGGATAGGAAACCCAAAGTAGGGCGCATCACGCGAAATATCCCATTGTTTTAAACCTGCTGCAAACCATTCGTCAAGCTTATTACTGACTTCCACTTGCAAATGATCTTGGCTCGTCCATTCTTTTAATAATTGCTCATACTTAGGTAAGTCAAAAAAGTAATGCTCAGAATCTTTTTCAATAGGTTTGGCGCCAGAAATCGCAGAAATTGCATCAATTAAATCGGTGGTCGCATAAGTTGCGCCACATGCTTCACAATTATCACCATATTGGTCAGGGGTCTTACACTTAGGGCAAGTACCTTTAACGTAGCGATCGGGTAAAAACATATTTTTAACGGGATCGTACGCTTGTCGTATGGTCTTTTTAACAATATCACCATTAGCTTCTAATTGTTGATAAATATGATTAGCAAGTGTTTGGTTTTCAGCAGAATGCGTGGTGTGGTAGTAATCATAATGAATAGCAAAATCACGAAAATCTTGTTCATGGCTTTGCTTCATTTGAGCGGTTAATTCCTCAGGGCTTATGCCTAATTGCTCTGCTTTTAACATAATAGGCGTGCCATGGGCGTCATCACCGCACACACTAATACATGCATGGCCAAGCATTTTATGGGTACGAACCCACACATCCGTTTGGATATGCTCAACTAAATGCCCTAAGTGCAAGGGGCCATTAGCATAAGGCAGGGCGCTGGTAACCACTAATTTGCGAGTCATCTGTGTCTAAACCTAAGTAGTTAAGAAAGTGACAAATTATAATGTATTTATTAGCAAAATGCTTGCTTAAGGTTCTTAAATTACTAATTGTTAGGGGGTAGTAAGAATTAAAAGAAGGGAAGTGAGGAAAAACAGTATATGTTGAGGCAAGCTCAACATATACTGGATAATAGAGTTACATGCCAAACCCACGTTGATTTTCATCAACAACTTCAATTTCTGGTTTATCAGTTGTGAGAGTGGTAGTAGTAAGATTGTGTTTTTTAACTGCTCTAACAGGCTCAACATATTGAGAGTTAGTAGTTACTGCTGCTGTTGTTGGCTGCTCTGGTATTCTTAAAGGAGATACAGTGCTGCCCTGAGCGCTAGTTACCTCAACTCTAGGTGCCTCATCATTTGCTGCCTCATGCTTAGATTCATGACGGTGCGTATTACGTTTTAGATGTGTATGACCATAAAGTTTTGTAGAACTACTTTCACGTGGATCAAAAGTAGGTACGATAGACTCACGCGCCATATCAGTAACGTGCGTTTTCTTAGTTTTAAATAAGTTATCAAACAGGTTAGAAACCTTAGTTAACCCATTAATAAGACCAGCTCCAATAAGCGTTGCAGCAGCAGCAATTCCCGCACCTGAGAAAGATGCAGCAACAACCGACATGGTCGTTAAACCAGCAAACGCTTTAAAGCCAAAAATGCTAATGCCAGCGATAGCTGGAATTGCAGGTGGGAAAAAAGCACAAGTTAAGCCAACACCAAGTGCAGCTAAGCCAGTTAAGCCCAATGCTGCCCAAAGTTTCCAATTGTTTTGAATGGTTCTTCTGTTTATTAATGCCATTATTATTCTCCATATGATTTGAAAAAATCCTCGGCATCATAGCAAAGAATTATTTTGTTTGAAACAAATATGTTCAATAAGTTGTTACAAAACTGTAAATTTAATCGTTAGAGCATGTTTGAAAATACCGCGATTATTTCTAACAGCCAACAATATTTTGCGTTATGCTTAAATTAAACAAGAGAATAATTGCCAAAGTCTTGCACTTTATGGAAAAATCACGAATTAATGGCTTAAGTGTAAATAGAAATGAAATGGTTATTGACAGAGCCGGCTATAGGCTTAATGTTGGCATTATCCTAGTTAATGATTCTGGGCGAGTTTTCTGGGGAAGACGTAATGGGCACGATGCTTGGCAGTTTCCGCAAGGCGGTTTAATCGCAGGCGAGACGCCACTTGAGGCAATGTATCGTGAATTACGTGAGGAAATTGGTTTAGATAAGGACGATGTAGAAATTATAGGTGTGACTAAACGGTGGTTAAAGTATCGCTTGCCCAAGCAATATTTACGGCATGGTAGTGAGCCGTTAGTCATTGGTCAGAAACAAAAATGGTATTTACTGAGGTTAACTGCTTGTGAACAGAAGGTGCGTCTTGATTTAAGTGACTCACCAGAATTTGATAGTTGGCGCTGGATTGATTATCACGAACCTCAGGAACAGGTTATTTTTTTTAAAAGGCAAGTCTATGCTCAGGCCATGAAGGAATTAGAGCACCTGTTAAAAAAACGGCGCACACCTTTTGGTATGCGTCGCAAGCGAGGTAATCATAGTTCATAAATGTTAAAAATTTTAAAACGAATTGTACAAGACGTTACAACCGCTAATCATTTAACTGAAGCCTTATCTATTCTTGTGCAGCGCTTGCACAAGGCATTGGCAGCAGACGCTGTCTCTGTGTATCTTATAGACAATAAACATGCTGAATATGTTCTAATTGCTACTGAGGGCTTAAATAAATATGCGGAATCAAAAGTTAGAGTAGGTTTAGATAGCGGTATCATAGGCTTAATTGGCCGGCGTGAAGAACCGATTAACATTATTAATGCGCCCTTGCACCCTGATTTTCATAAAAACCCTATTTTAGGTGAAGAGCACCTAAATGCATTTTTAGGTGTGCCTATTATTCAACATCGTAAATTATATGGTGTTATTACTGTTCAGCAAGTCGAACAACGTTATTTTGATGATGCTGAGGAAGCCTTCTTAATCACGCTGGCTGCTCAATTAGGTGGCATTATTGCGCATGCAGAAGCAACTGGTGAATTAAATCAGCTGACGCAGCCGAAACCAATCGGTACGAAAAAAGCCCCACCCTCATCACCTATTGCGTTAAATGGGATTGGTTGTGTGCCGGGTGTCGGTATTGGGCGCGCTGTTGTTATTTATGCGCCAGCTGATATTGATTCGGTGCCACGTCATGTTGCTGAGGATATTGAATCAGAAATAGATATTTTTTTAAAAGCGCTACAGTCTGCCCGCGAAGACATGCAACGCTTAAGCAGACGGATGAAAGCAACCGTTGCTGAAGATGAACAAGCTTTATTTGATGTTTACATACGTATTTTAGATAAAGAAAGCCTAGGCGCTGAAGTCATCGCTGTTATTCAGGCTGAGCAATTAAGTGCCCAAGCTGCATTATCCGTGGTGATTCGCAGGCATGTTCAGCAATTTGAAAATATGGAAGATGACTACCTGCAGGAACGCGCCAGTGATTTCCGTGATTTAGGCCGACGTGTGCTTGCTGAATTACAACTTTCACAGCGCGTAGAAATTACCTATCCGCGGCGCACCGTATTAATTGGTGAAGAAATCACCGCGTCTGCTTTAGCAGAAGTTCCTGAAGGTCAATTAGTTGGTATTATCTCTGCCAAAGGCTCTAATAATTCGCATGTCGCTATTTTAGCTCGCGCGTTAGGTGTGCCTACAATTATGGGTGTGCGTGGCCTTAAATTAGAGTCTTTAGTTAATCGAGCGGTGATCGTAGATGGCTTTCTGGGTCATGTTTATGTATCACCTTCTCGGACGTTACTTGCGGAATTTAAGAAGCTTGCCCGCGAGGAACTGGAATTAAACCAAAGCCTTGAGGTTTTACGCGATAAGCCTGCAGAAACACTGGATAACTATAAAGTATCATTGCAGGTCAATACGGGGCTTGCTATGGATGCGGGCCTATCTATGAGCGTTGGTGCAGAAGGAGTCGGCCTTTATCGTTCAGAAGTTCCCTTTATGAGCAGGGATCGTTTCCCTTCTGAAGATGAGCAGCACATTATTTATCGCCAGATCTTAAAAGCGTTTGCTCCCCGCCTAGTCACTATGCGTACATTAGATATTGGCGGTGATAAAATTTTGCCCTATTTTCCGGTACAAGAAGATAATCCCTATCTAGGATGGCGTGGTATTCGCGTAACACTTGATCATCCTGATGTCTTTCTAATTCAAGTTCGGGCCATGATGCGGGCAAGCGAAGATTTAAATAATTTACGTATCATGTTACCCATGATTACCAGCTTAAGTGAGGTTGAAGAAGCCTCTTTGCTAATTGAACAAGCCTTTCAGGAATTATTAGAAGAAGGCTGCCAGATTGAAAAACCTAAGCTTGGCGTGATGATTGAGGTCCCTGCTGCTGTTTATTTAGCGCGCGACTTGGCAAAGCGCGTTGATTTTCTGTCCGTAGGCAGCAATGATTTAACACAATATTTATTAGCTGTTGATAGAAATAATTCGCGCGTCGCTAATTTATATGATGCTTTTCACCCAGCCATGTTACGCTCGTTAATAAAAATTGTGGAAGGCGGTCATTCAGCAGGCATTGAAGTGAGTATTTGTGGTGAAATGGCAAGTGATCCACTGGCTGTTGTTTTATTAATTGCCATGGGTTATGACACTTTAAGTATGAACTCAACCAGTTTACCACGCGTGAAATGGGTTATTCGTAATGTATCTTTAGCTAAGGCGCGTAAAGTACTTGCTGATGTCTTGGAATTAGAGCATGCGGTTGAAATAAGACTCTATTTGCAAAAAGCACTTGAAGATGAAGGCTTAGGTGGTTTAATTAGAGCTGGGCGAATATGATATCGCTTGCGTTGGTCACGAATGGTATTCTCTATAGCCTTGCTGGTGTTATAGCTGGATTAATGTCTGGCATGGTAGGCATTGGCGGGGGTGTTATTATTGTTCCTGCTTTATTGATTATTTTTCAACATGTGGTGAATTTACCGGCACCCCTTGCTATTCACCTGGCTTCAGGAACATCATTAGCCATTATCATGTTGACCTCGCAGGCAGCGGTTCGCGCTCATTACCGACAAGGCCATATTTTATGGTCTGTTTATCGCCGTTTAGCGGTTGGCATTTTTTTAGGAACCTTCTTTGGTGTTTTATTAGCTAATTACTTACCCGCCCTGTGGTTGCAAAGGATATTGGCTGTTTTTCTGCTGATTCTAGCTGCTAGAATGATGTTTAATTTTAAGGTTGGCCAGTTTAATCCTTCGCCCTTGTTAAATAAAGTCATTAGTTTTTTGATTGGGTTGAGTTCTGGTTTATTAGGGATAGGCGGCGGTATATTTATTGTGCCTTACTTAGCTTCTTGTGGCCTAGAAATGAAAAAGATTCTACCTGTTTCAGCATTATGTATTATGACAGTCGCAGTGGTTGGGACAATCATGTTTATGATAACGGGCCTTTACCAAGCTAACTTACCTGCTTATACGACTGGTTATATTTACTGGCCAGCAGTGTTAGCGATTGCCATTCCCAGTGTTATCGGTGTTTCTTGGGGGGTTAAACTGACTTATGTATTATCACAAAAACAATTAGAATATATTTTTATTATTGTTTTGCTTATAACGAGTCTTCATTTATTATTATAATTTGAGTGTTTATAAATAGTTAAATGACGGCATTATTTATAAATAAATTGAGGCAAGAACATGTTAACTTATCCTGCCATTGACCCAGTTGCATTTTCTATCGGGCCATTGAAAGTACACTGGTATGGCTTGATGTATTTAGTTGGAATTACTATTGCTTGGGGATTAGCGCAGTGGCGTGCCAAGCATTACAAATTAAATTGGACAAGTGAGCAGATTAGCGATCTTATTTTTTATGCCGCCTTAGGTGTGATTTTAGGTGGCCGATTAGGTTATATGCTCTTTTATAACACGCAGCAATTTATCAGTAATCCCCTCATGTTTTTTAAATTATGGGAAGGTGGGATGTCTTTTCATGGCGGATTACTAGGTGTTGCTATCGCATTGACATTATATGCGCGTAAAATAAAAAAGCCATTTTTAGAAGTTGGCGATTTTGTAGCGCCCTTAGTTCCCTTAGGCTTGGCTGCGGGTAGGCTTGGTAATTTTATCAATGGTGAATTATGGGGACGGGTTACCGATGCACCTTGGGCCATGGTATTTCCACACTCAGATGGCTTGCCGCGTCACCCTTCTCAATTATATGAATTTGGATTAGAAGGCATTGCCTTATTTATTTTAGTTTGGTGGTATGCAGCAAAGCCGCGGCCTGCTGGCTGTGTTTCTGCGATTTTTTTAATTGGTTATGCATGTAGTCGCTTAATTATTGAATTTTTTCGGGAACCGGATGCGCAAATCGGGTTTATTGCTTTTAATTGGCTAACCATGGGACAGCTATTATCCATTCCTATGCTTGCTGCGGGCTTTTGGTTATGGTGGAATAAACGATGCAAACATATTTAGCATTCTTAGAACATATCTTACAATTCGGTGTTGATAAGACCGATAGGACTGGCACGGGTACATTATCAATATTTGGTTACCAGATGCGCTTTAATTTAGCGGCAGGTTTTCCATTAGTGACTACAAAAAAGCTGCATGTACGTAGTATTATTCATGAATTATTATGGTTTTTACGTGGCGATACTAATATTGCTTATTTAAATGAAAATGGCGTTACCATTTGGGATGAATGGGCTGATAGCCAGGGTAATTTAGGGCCTATTTATGGCAAGCAATGGCGCAGTTGGCTGGCTTCTGATGGTCACACTATCGACCAATTAACTGACGTATTAAAGCAGATTAAAACTAACCCGGACTCAAGGCGGCTTTTAGTCAGTGCTTGGAATGTCGGTGAACTTGATAAGATGGCATTAATGCCTTGCCATGCGCTTTTTCAATTTTATGTTGCGCAAGGAAAACTATCCTGCCAATTATATCAACGCTCTGCTGATGTTTTTTTAGGTGTCCCATTTAATATAGCTTCCTATTCGCTACTAACCTATATGATTGCCCAGCAATGTGATCTTGAGGTAGGTGATTTTATCTGGACGGGAGGTGATTGTCATTTATACAAAAATCATTTAGAGCAGGCGCGCACGCAGTTAACAAGAGAGCCCTTTTCTTTACCGCAATTAATCATTAATCGCAGGCCAGAGACCTTGTTTGATTACAAATATGAAGATTTTAGCTTTATAAATTATCAAGCTCATCCAGGCATTAAAGCGCCTATTGCTATATAATGATAAGCCGTGCTACAGCACGGCCTTGAAATAGAGAGCAAACAGCTTATTGAATTAAGCAATTTTCCTTTTGTTTGTCGTTTTTAACTTCTTCTTTTACTTGCTTGCAAAGTGTTTGCAGCGCTGACTTTAATGCATCTAAGGTCGTTATTAGATTTTTTTCTTTAGCTGTATTTGAAGGAGTGGCATTAGCGGTTAAATTGCTCACAACTTGAAAGCCTTCACCGTTTCTTACGATTCGAATTCCAGGTGTGTTTAGGCCTTGATTGATTGCAATGGTATTGCTATTTACTTTATAGGCTTGATAGGTGGCATTGAGTTGCTGGCTTTTTCTAATTGGCAAACTATCAAACCACTTTTTAAAAGGCTCATAACTGGTTAAAGATACATGTGCTCCTTCAGTAGAAGTAAAGCCAATCTCATCTTTATTAAAAGAGAAAATTAATTCTGCAAGTTCTTCATCCATTTTCTCATGTGCTTCGGCAAAATTTAGCTGTGGTTTGAGGTGGTTCTCTATTTTATTGGGCAAGCTTTTGAACAAACCTAAGGCAGTTGACCTATTTTCTTGCGTAAGAGGTGGGGCTACTTTTTTTATTTCCTTAGATAAAAAACCCTGCGTATGTAATTCATTTGTGAAATCTAATATGAGTTTATTATCACTTGCCTCTGATTTTGCTTTGTCCCATTCGTAAGCATAAGCCCGTCGTAGCTCATCAGTGTACTTCTGTATCAGTTTTATAAATTGTTCATTTACTTTAATTAAAGGCAATAGTTCGGGGTGTTTTTTCTCAAATGTTTCAATAAGCAATTTTCCATAAAAACCATTTTGAAAGCCATGTCGACCAGTGCTATTGGCCTCTAATTTCGTAATATATTCGTCTCGCCACGTAGAATAGTTTGTATTAACCTCTGATTTAATCTGCATAATAATTCCTAAGTTTTTGGATGAAATCTTAGTAAGAATGTGGCGATTTGCTAAGAAGTGCCTGATGATGTTTATTCATTACATACTAAGTTAGTGATTAATGTATGCAATGAATATTAAGAAACTATTAAAATCTTGGTAAAAATTTACTTATTTAATTAAGTCATTAAAGAAGCCTAATTTGTCTGTTCTGTCTTTTTATGTTTTAATATTGCTCTTGTTGAATTAATTAGAGCTACTATGACTAAAAAAATTGTTTTCCTAATGGCTTTTTTAGCGACATTATTTGTATCCATTAGTTATGCCAGTAAACTTAGTAAATATTTTAATAAAATGGATGCCGAGGATAGGGCAAGACAGCAGCAGGAATGGCAACAGGATATGAATTTTAATGACTTTGCTTTTCGCCTGGATAAACGTTATAGAGATGAGCGCGGCCAATATTGCCGTGACTATGTGTTTAGAGCGCGCAGTAACCCTTATCGCCATGGCTTTTATACCGTTTGTGACGAGCGTTAATCTTTTTAAAAGCTTAGCGTTTTAGCTAAGCTTTTAATCATTTTTGGTTTGGGATTTGAATGGTTAGTGGGTCTGCTTTTATTTTCTCTCTTACTACATGATACCCAGTTCTACCATTGGCAATATAAAGTAATGACCAACCACTGACCATAGAGCCATCGCCAAAAACACAGATATCTGTTTGACCTAATGCGTTACTAAAACCACCGCTAGCGACTAAAAAGGAAATACTTGAGCCTCCTAAATTTTTACAAAAATTAAGCGAAGGATTGTTGTATTTGCCTTTCAATAGCGGCGAATCAGGCGCAATAGGGGGTAATTGCTTAATCAAGGTAGCCGCAATATTAGGTTTTGATGAAGCAAAGGTAGTTAAACCAACGGCAATGAAGCCGTTATCTATTTTAAATGTACAGAAATTTTTGCTAAAGCCTTCTACTAAGCCAGCACTTGTGCCAAATTGCGCAGGCATGGTTTCTACCTGTCCACCCGATTCATTACAATAATCGCTAAGCGCTTGCTTAAGCGTGGTAGCCGCACTTAAATTATTTATAAAAAGTGAGCAAATCAAAGCTAGAAAAGTTTTCACGAGATTACTTCCTCTGTTTTAAGGCTCTTTATAGGCTACGACCGTTGGAAATAAATGGGCCTTATCGTATATAAATTTAATATTATGAAAGCCTGTCTGCATCAACAGCTGTTTAGTTAAATCTGAGCTGCGGAAACAGCGAAATTTAGCATTAATAATATTAGCAAAAAGCGTTTGTTGTAATAATAAATGCTCTTTATTAAGGGCCGCCATGTTCCATTCGCATTCTGCGGTTAAACCAGGTGGCGGGGTTAAAAAACTAGTTACTAATTTACCGCCTGGTTTAAGGGCTTGATAAAAAAGCTTATATAATTTCGCAACCTGCTCATCGTCAGGCTCATAAATAGTTAAGCCATTGCTAGTAATTAAATCATATTCTGCTACGGCTTTAAGTGACCAAGCATTTTCTTGATGGTATTTAGTAAATTGCGTTAGTTTTTTCTCAGTTGCTATAGTTTCTGCATCTTTAAGTGTTTGCTGGTCAAAATCAATACCAATAAGTCGGCAATGGCTCACTTGACTAAAATCAAGATAAAGTAGTTCTGCCAGAAGGCCACAAGGGATGGATGCTAATACGGCCCCTTCTTTAACCATTTCTTGGCTTTCTTGCAGGAAAATATTAAAACGTTGTTGTGTGGCAAGCATGGTTGGTGCTTCATCTAAAAGAAATTTTTCTAATGAGGTAAAGGGCTGCCCCTGATTATTTTTACCGGTTTGTCGCCCTACCATCGGGTGCGTTAGCATATAATGCGTCCAGTAGCCATTGATGCCTTGGTTTTGTAATAAAAAGCGACCGAAATCAAATTCCTGTAGTGCTTCTAATAAATCTAATTGGGCTGCAACGGTTGCATGAGGTTGATCGCCTGCCTGCAAAATACGTTCTCTAGCCTGTGAGGCAGCGTCTTTAAGGGAAGAAGTTGCTTCATTATGAGAAATTAATCCCGGTTTTTTTAAAATTGACATAAATATCTCTAAATAATTAAAACTAAAAATATCATTTATGATCAATAAGCCTTTGTAAGCGCTCAATTTCATTTAATAGTTCAATGGCTAGGCCGGCACCAGCTAAATTAACGCCTAGATCGCGCGTTAACTGTAAAACCATGCGAATGCGCCGAAATGCTTCATTGTCAAATTGCCATTCATCTTGTTCATTTTTGTTTGCAGAAATAATGCCTTCATCAATGATATCGAGAATGGTGGTTTGTGAGACGCTAAAAGAATAAGTGATTTCTTGTAAAGATAAATAAAATTGCTCTTCACACTCAGTTGGTTGAGAATCATTGTGATTTTTATTCATCACTTACTCCTAAATTTTTGCGTGGATTAAACGTGGTTGCGCTGGCAATTTGCTCATATAACTTATTCACTTCAGCATTATCGGTAGTTGATATAACAATTTTTAAGGTAATAATTTGATCGCCCGGTGGTTGTCCTGGTAAGCCACGTCCTTTAAGCCGCATCTGTTTGCCGGTTTGGGATAGCTTAGGAATTTTAAGCTTTACGGGCCCGCCAAGCGTTGGCACTTGAATGGCCGCGCCTAATGTCGCTTCCCAAGGTGTAATAGGTAATTCTAAATGAATGTCTTTTTTTTCTAATTTATACCAAGGGTGAGGGGCAATATTAATTTCAATGTATAAATCCCCTTTTTGGTGTTTTCGTCCTTGATTACCCTGGCCTTTTAAGCGAATCTGTTGTTTATCAGTGACGCCCTTAGGAATTTTTACTTTAATAGCGCGAGTTTCATAGGTAGGTACGCCCTGCGGGCCCATTACAGGCTTTTGTAATTGCAATGTCTTTTCAGTCCCATGAAAACTATCTTCTAAATTAATGGTGAGTTTGGCATGAATATCTAAGGATTCTGCAAAATAATCTTCCTGCTCTTGTTGGTAACGTTGCTTGAAAATATTATTTAGGAAATCTTCAAAATCAGTAGCGCTTGTATCATCAAAATGTTGGCTATATTGATAGCTATCCGATTGTGCGCCGTGTGCGCCATGTGCTGAGCCAGGAGGGTTCTGCCAGTATTGGCCATATTGATCGTATTTTGCTCTTTTTTCAGGATCTTTTAATACGTCATACGCTTCACCTAATTCTTTAAATTTATTTTCAGCATTAGGCTCTTTGCTTACATCAGGGTGGTATTTACGTGCTAATTTTCGATAAGCTCGTTTGATTTCTTCCTGGTTTACATCGCGCTCGAGTCCCATTATTTTATAATAATCTTTATATTCCATAATTCTCTTCGCTAAGTATTATTCGCAATTAAGCATGAATGGTTATTAAATTTAGTCAGAATAATTTAATTCTACGCGACTTCTCTCCTAAATTTTTCTTACCGCAACCGCCTACTGCTTTCTAATCAGAATAGGTGGCAATCTTTGGCTGTGTCTATCACAAAACATTAAAACACCACCTATAACACCTGCAGGCATGCTAATGATGTTTAAAATGGGTATAAAACTAATAAAATTAATAAATAGACCAAAACCCAGCGATTCATCTTTGTTCTGCTTCATTAATTGGCGCATGGTTTTAAAATCAACTAAGTTATTATCCATTGCATAATCTTGGTATTGCATGCTTAAAATCCAAGAGTTAAATGCAAACCAGAGAAAAGGAAAAAAAGGATGAATAAACGGTATAAAAAATAGAACACACATCCCTAAAAAGCGGGGGAAAAAATAGCGAATAAATTGCATTTGCCGCTTAATGGTGCGCACCGTAATTTCAGCAAAGGTTAGCTCAGGAATCATTTGATTACGTAATAAATATTGCGCCCGCTCTGCTAAAAGCCCATTAAAAGGAGCGGCAACTAAATTAAATAACACCGTAAAGGTAGCAAGAAAAAAGAGAAAACAGCTGACGATGAAAAAAAATACAAAAACACCACTTAAGAAACTCAACCACGATGGTAATTGGTTAATATAATAATTAGAAAGCGGGAAAAGGTAATGATAAATAAGATAAAAAAGCCCGATAAAGACAAACAGATTAAAGATAATAGGTAAAATGACAAATCTTTTTAAGCCTTTGGTTGGCAGGTGCACCATGCCTAAAGATAGGTAACTCATCCCTTTAATAAAGTTAATCATTAAGATACGGTGTTTAATTGCTTAATAGTTAAGTATAACTCGGCCTAGGAAGGGATTAAATGGCTTAAGCTAAATTAGTTATTGAAAAGCCCCTCTCTTTAAAAAGAGAAGGGCGACGAAGGGGTATCATCAAATATTATTAATGATAACTAGGTGTCATGACGACCTTAATACAGCCATCTTCTTTTTCGCAGAATTTTTCATAAGCTGTTGGTGCTTCATCTAAGGTTATTCGATGCGAAATAACGCGCGTAGGATCAATTTTGCCGTCCATTATTTTTGCTAATAATAAAGGCAGATAGCGTTGAACATGCGTTTGGCCCATTTTAAAGGTTAATCCTTTGTTCATAGCAGCACCAAAAGGAATATTATCGGCAAAACCAAGATAAACACCTGGAATAGAAATAGTACCGCCTTTTCGACAGCACATGATTGCCTCTCTCAAGCAGCGTGGTCTATCGGAAGTTAAGTGCAATACTTGTTTTGCTTTATCAAGCATGGCATCAAATTTTGGCCCAGCATGTGCTTCAGTTCCTACGGCATCAATACAGCCATCTGGCCCCATACCTTTTGTCATGTTCATTAATTCTTCATAAACATCTTTTTCTTTAAAATTAATCGTTTCAGCTTTGCCCCATTCTTCAGCTAGTTTTAAGCGCTCTGGGACACAGTCAATAGCAATGACACGTCCTGCGCCTAACATCCAAGCGCTTTGGATAGCAAATTGGCCTACAGGCCCGCAACCCCAAATGGCAATGGTATCACCTGGTTGAATATTGCAATTTTCAGCGGCCATGTAACCTGTAGGGAAGATATCAGTTAAGAATAAAACCTGTTCATCACTGTAGCCTTCAGGAATAACCATAGGGCCGAAGTCAGCATAGGGAACTCGTGTATACTCTGCCTGGCCACCATCAAAACCGCCCATCATATGAGAATAACCAAATAACCCTGCTGGTGAATGCCCCATGCGTTCTTTAGCAATCTCAGCATTAGGATTTGAGTTTTCACACAAAGAGAATAAATTCTTTTTACAAAAAAAACATTCACCGCAAGCAATTGCAAAAGGTACAACGACGCGATCGCCTACCTTTAATTTTTTATTGGCAGAGCCAACTTCAACCACTTCGCCCATAAACTCGTGGCCTAAAATATCGCCTGATTCCATGGTAGGGACTAAGCCATTGTAAAGATGCAAATCAGAGCCACAAATTGCTGTAGCGGTCACTCGAATGATTGCATCGCGTTCATGAAGAATTTTAGGATCCTCAACGGTATCAACTCTGACATCATGCTTTCCATGCCAACATAGTGCTTTCATAATTAATTCCTTTTAAAGAGTTTTTATAGATGGGTTAAATGAATTTTTATAAAGTATTTACTTGCATATAAGTGCATAAAAAAATCATCACTTAAGTTAGTATAGTCTATGGCATTGAACCTGAAGGTAGAGGGATTTTTACTATTGCTTTTTTTCTTTAATGAATATTTAAAAAATTTATAGCAGCTCTTGCTATTACGCAATTTTTAGCATTCACTAGTAAAAAAAAGTAAGTCGTGAAAAATCAATACCTTCAGGTTTAATCAGTATAGAAATAAGTAGTGCAGAAAAGTGTCAAAGAGGTTTTAGAGGGATGATGTTACTTGAAAATTTTCAGAGATTGAAATTGGACTTACATAAAAAAAACCTAGAAATTGAATATTTACGTGCAGTTGCTATCTTAATGACGTTACTTTGTCATTTTCCAGCCGTAATCTATAGTGACTATTTCGTCAAGTTGTTCCTTATTTATAGCCCTTGGACAGGCGTTGATTTATTTTTTTGTATTTCAGGCTACGTCATTAGTAAGAGTTATATGGATTTTTTCGATCGTTATCGCAATTCTTGTTTTTGGGAAAGTTTTCAAGTCTTTTGGTTAAAGAGGGCGTATCGCTTAATTCCGGTAGCTTGGTTGTGGTTATTAATTCATTTAGTTCTAGCTTGTTGTTTTAACTCTACTCATGTATTTGGAAGTATTTATGAGAATATACGTAGTATGACAGCAGTTATGACTTTTTGGGCAAATTTAGCCAATGTAAAAGGCATACTCGAGCCTCATCCTGTCTATTGGAGCTTAGCACTGGAAGAGCAATTTTATCTTATTTTTCCGTTATTTTTATTTTTTACAGTAAAAAATGCACGTTGGAAAATACTTCTTGCTGGTATCATGGTGCAATTCTTTATTCTTAGACTTCCAAAAGAGCTAGCATGGTGCTTTAGGCTGGATGCTATGCTCTGGGGTGTTTTAATTTATCTGTTTTCACAAGCAAATCTGTATCATTTATTTAATCCTACTTTTTTAAAGAACTCATTTCTTAAAAAAGCAATCATTGTTATTTTTTTACTTTATTTACTGGGCGCTATTCCAGCGCAATTAACAGCACTGCCTATAGCAGTTGGTTTAATTGCGATGACGAGTGCTTTTTTAGTATGGCTTGCTTCTTATCAAGCAGGCTATATTCCTTTTGTTCCTATTTTATCTCCTATTATGGAATGGTTTGGCGCTCGTTCTTACAGTTTGTATTTAATACATATGCCGGCTTATCGCATAACAATGGAAGCGTGGACAAGATATGCTCATCTTCATCATGAAGAAATTAGCGGCACCTATATTCCAGCGTTAATTGTTACGGCTATTTTTTTAACCTGCTTCTTAGCAGAGCTTTCTTATCAGCTCATAGAGCAGCCTTTTAGGCGTCATGGTGCCAAATTAGCTAAGCAAAAATTAGCAAAGATGGATAGTAAAGAAGTTAAATTTCAATTAATGAATGAGCTACCCGCCATGAAATTAGACAATGTTTAACAGACCTCTGTCATAATCGCTTATGCCAAAGGTCTGTTAAAGTAAATTAATTTTTATTAGACTGGGCGCAGCCAATAACGCACGTTTCGACAGGTTTTAATAAACTGTGAACAAGCTTTTTCATCGGCTAATTCAACAAAGCCATCGTCTAACTGGTTAATAGCGCCTACTTTAGTTAATAAGGGCTGTAAGTGCTTGGCATAACCTATAAACTTACAATGTAAATAAGCATCGTTAATGAATTCTTGCACCTTAGGTAAGTTAAATAGTTCAGTGGTATGGTCATTAGCAATGAGTAAGGCAACTGCATCATAAAGTACAGAAGGTCCGCCGCCAATTTTTTCATTCACCTTAACTTTGCTGCCATCACTTAATGTAACGCCGGAAATATGAGGTGCAATAACAAAAGGTAGCGCCTTTTCAGCCATAATTGCATCAACAAGACTTGAATAAATAGCAGCATCAGCACCATCTGAAAGTAAAATCCCCACCGTTCGGCCAGCAAAGCTTGTTGGTGAGTTTTTTAAAATACTTAATTTATCAGAAGGTTTTAAACTTAAGATAGGCGGTTTAGCAGCAGGCGCAGGATTTGGTAATTGCTCAATTCCTAAGCCTTTAGCAACTGTATGAGCTAAATTTTGGTCAATATTTAATAAGTGAGTCATCATACGCACGCGAATATTTGCAGTTTCAACTTTACTTAATTCAAATACTAACGCATCACTTAAGTGTTTTTGCTCAATAGCCGTTTGGCTTAAATAAAATTGCCTGGCTTGGCTATAATGGTCGGCAAACTTTTCAGGCCGGGCTCTTAACTTAGGCCCTTCCTCATGCTGCGGATAACTACTAAAACCACGTTGGCGGTCTTCTCGCGGCCCTTCTCCCCACGAATTAGGGTTATAATTGGCTCTACCCTTAGGATTAATAAACGCCATATGGCCATCTTGTTGGAAATGAGCAAAAGGACATTTAGGCGCATTAATAGGTAAATGGGTAAAATTAGGGCTACCTAAACGCTTTAACTGCGTATCCAAATAAGAAAAATTACGCCCCTGTAATAAAGGATCGTTAGAGAAATCAATGCCCGGAACGATATTCTGCGTACAGAAGGCAACCTGCTCGGTTTCTGCAAAAAAGTTATCAACACATCGGTCAAGCACTAAGCGCCCTATGGGCTTAATAGGAATGTCTTCTTCAGGAATAATTTTAGTTGCATCGAGTACATCAAAAGGAAAACGCTCAGCAAAGGCTTCATCAAATATTTGGATGCCAAGTTCCCACTCGGGAAAATTACCTGTTTGAATAGCATTCCATAAATCACGACGATGATAATCAGGATCAGCACCATTAATTTTAACGGCTTCATCCCAGGTCACCGATTGTAAACCAAGTTTAGGCTTCCAATGGAATTTTACAAACGTGGATTTACCCTGCTGATTGACTAAGCGAAAGGTATGTACACCAAAGCCTTCCATGAAGCGAAAAGAACGAGGGATGGTTCTGTCTGACATGATCCACATCACCATATGCATGGATTCTGGCGTTAGTGAAATAAAGTCCCAAAAGTTGTCATGCGCTGTTTGCGCTTGGGGAAAACCGCGATCAGGTTCATCTTTAGCTGCATGAACGACATCAGGAAATTTAATTGCATCTTGAATAAAGAAAACGGGAATATTATTACCGACAATATCCCAATTACCTTCTTGGGTATAAAGTTTAACAGCAAAACCTCTTACATCACGTGCTAAATCAGGCGAACCTTTATTGCCTGCTACTGTTGAAAAACGTACAAATGCTGGGGTTTTTTCCCCTTTTTTCTGAAATAAATGAGCGCGAGTAAGGTCGCTTAATGACTCGTAATTTTCAAAATAACCATGTGCTCCAAATCCGCGGGCATGTACGACACGCTCAGGTATACGTTCATGATCAAAATGAAATATTTTATCGCGAAAAATAAAATCTTCTAAGAGAGTAGGGCCGGGCGTGCCAATTTTTAATGAATTATGATCATCGGCAATAGGTGCACCTTGTTGAGTTGTTAAAAGCGCCGTGTTAGCGTCAGCTAATTGATGCATATCGCCACCTTGGCCACAATAAAGCACCTGATCCTCAATTTGTACTTCCTGTAAGTCTACACCGGTTGGGTTAACATCTTTGTTATCGTCATCCATATTCATATCCCTAGTTAAAGAATATAAACAGTGTAACAGCAACTTGTAGTGAGTTGAATTTTATTAGTTATTTTCTTTAAATTTAAGTAGGTAGTGCGAGACTCGCTAATTTATGCTCATGGGCAAGCTTATCAGCTAATCGCGTTGGCTCAGGCAAGCGGTAACCTTTCGTTAACTTTAAAATCCATTCTAGTGCGCCTGCCAACTCTGCTTTGTGGCCGATTGAAATATACACAGGCTTCACCTTCAATTTAGTCCTTAAAACTGCACCGATAATTTGACCTTTTCTATCATAAAGATAAGAGTAACTGCCTTTACTAGTGCCAGGTTCTTCAGCTTGGCCATAAAGTTTACTTTTACCACAGCCGATAGTAGGGATATCATAGGCTAGCCCTATATGACAGGCTAATCCAAAGCGGCGAGGGTGAGCAATCCCTTGGCCGTCACACACAATTAAATCAGGCTTAATGCTGAGCTTATCCAGTGCCTTGCAAAGTGCTGGTACTTCACGAAAAGATAAAAATCCCGGTTGATAGGGAATTTCAATAGGCGTAATAGCTTTAGTTACTTCAACCACCTGCAGTGATTCTGCGTCTAAAGTAATAGCAACTGTAAATGCTCTATTACTTGGATAGTCATAGCCAATATCAATACCGGCAATATATTTTATCGAGTTTGGGAGTGGCTGTATTTGGATTTCTTTAGACCACTGTCGTTGATAAATAATGGCTTGTTGCACATTAAAATCATTATTTATAATTAAATTTTCAGGATTTTTTAAATTCATAAATCTATTTTAACCAGTTAACTGCAGTGGACATTTTATGAAGACTGCCTAAAATTAATAAAAGTGTTGCCAGTGTAAAAGTGATGTTTAATAGCATGTTTTCTTTAATGCCATTCACTGATTAGGTTATATACCATGTAGCTTAAACCTGATCAACCTAGCTAAGTTCTAATTAAAATTTTTGTTTATTGTATAAATTACAACGATAAAATAACTATTCCAGGATGAAAAAATTATGTCAACGATGAAAATATGTCAAAAATGTGGCGCAAAAATTGAAATTGAAGATATGGATAACCTAGAACCTATTCATGATGCATTGCCACATGAAGATGACGCGGTAGAAGATATTAATAATTTATGTGAGGATTGTGCTCATCAACAAGCCATGCAGAAAAGTTAAGTAACGCGCTAATTAATAGCTTCGCGCAGTAAGCAAAATTACTGCGCTCCGTTTTAAAATTAAAGTTGGCCGCTGCGATCACCAGTTTGGCTAGACATCGCTGTGTTATAATAACGGGTAATAGAATCACTCCACATTTTATCTGACATATTTGGCCAGTTATCCTTGTCAAATCCTGGAGAGTTCTTTAATTGCTCTTCATTTAAGGGAATTTGAAAACAATCTCGGTCTTTATTGTATGAAAAAATACTCCAGGGCATAGCAAAAAGTTTATTGCCCATACCTAAAAACCCGCCATAACTTAAAACAACATAGTTCACTTTACCACTTAATTTATCAAGCATTAAAGCTTCAATTTTTCCTAAACCTTCTTCTTGCATATTTTCAACTTTAACCCCAATGACATCGTTTGCATTGACAACATGATTAGTACTCATCGTGATCTCCTTAGTGGTCGAAATCGTTAATCTAAATCCCGTATAAATGCGTTGCATTTTACGGGATAATCTTCATTTATTTCACAGCAATTGCTGAGCGAACAGCTCTTATGCCACGAATATTTTTAGCTAAATTTGTAATATTAACGCGTTCTCTATCTGTCTCAACTTCACCTGTTAGGTAAACAACTCTATTTTTTGTTTCTACCTTAATCGGCCAATATTCCACATCTTTTTTGCCAAATAATTTTTCTTTTAAAATAGCGCCTTTTACTTTGGCAGTGATCAATGTATCGGTTAAGGGGGCTTTACTATTAGCGACCTGTAAATTTTCAGCATTGACACTATTAACATCTCTGACTGATTCAGCCAAAGCAACGGCTTTCTCATACTGTAAATCGGTTGCCACTTTACCTGCTAAGGTAACTTGGTGATTTGTTGTAGTTACTGAAATAGCTGATACGGGAACAAGCGCAGACTTTGCATAAAGTGCTTTAATCTTTGCGGTAATCGCTGTGTCTGTGATAGGGCTTTTAGCAAGGCTATTTTTATGAACGGCAGCTTCAATGGTCAGCGGAGACATCGTAGTTAATGCAAAAATACCGCATAGTAAAGATTGTTTAAACATAGTCACTCCTCATGTTTTATAGAACTGTCCTGTCCCATATTAAATAATTGGTCAATTTATTATTGAAACTTCTGTCTAATTATATTGGTAACTAATTGTGACTATCAAAGTTAACATCTGTGTGACAGACATGTCAATATATAAGACTAAATAAATAGTCAATTCTTATTTATAAAATTATAGACAAAAAGATTTTATTCAAGAGAAGGGTAATGGAAGGAAGCTAGCTTCTAAGAAGCCAGCCTTATTTAGATGTTGGGATTATTCTTTGTTACGGAAGTCTCTAATAGCTTTTTCAGCCTCATCGCGAGTATAACCATAATGTTTTTGTAACTTGCCGTAAATTTCTTGTTGATTGCCTTCTAGTTCACGGAAATCATCATCAGTTAATTTACCCCAAGCTTGCTTCATTTTACCTTTGAGCTCTTCCCAGTTACCTTCAAAAATATCTTTATTCATAATGATTCCTTATTTTTAATTTAAAAAATTTTAAAAAACAAGGCCTTAATAAAAAGGTTGCTTGGCTTTTAATTTCTATAGTATTGAAACTTAACCTATTATGCAAATAAGTTTTAGCGAAATAAATTACGAATGTTATCGGGTAAAGCAACCGATTTATTAAGTTTATAATCAACCCAAACAATTTTACTGATGCCTTGCGCCATTAAAGTTTCTTCTTGGAATAAGTCATGATCAATAATAAAACTAGAATGGCCAACACTATGAACACTGCTAGTAATAGTCAACGTTGCTGGGTAAACAACAGGCTTAAGGAAGGTGCAGGCTACATGAATAACGACAGGGCCAGTTGGTTGCTGTAGATCAAAATTTAAGCTTGCTAACCATTCGATGCGTGCTTCTTGAAAGTAATCAAAGTAACGAGCATTATTGACATGACCTAAGGCGTCCATATCGCCCCAAGCGATAGCAAAGGTTTTTTGATGAATTGTAATTTTTTGTTGCGTCATGATAAGTCCTGTGGGTCAACGTCAATATTCCAACGTATATCTTGTGATTGTTTGGTTATTTTTATCCACTCGCGCATGGCCGTCAATATAGTATGCAACTGCTTACGAGACGCTGCTTTTATTAATAGCTGCATGCGAAATAAATTGGCTTTGCGCGCCAAAGGTGCAGGCGCTGGCCCCAGAACTTGGATAGCCTGGTTATTTAAATAGTTTTTAATGGTTTTTAAAAAATGCTCAATACGTTGATGTTGCTTATGTTGGGCGCGAATAACCGCTAGGTAATGGTAAGGTGGTAAAGCCGCTTGTTTACGCGTGGTTAATAAGAATTTGGCAAATTCATTATAACCTTTTTGAATTAGTAAATTTAATAAGGGATGCTGTGGTATATGCGTTTGAATAATAACCTGCCCTGGTTGCTCTGCGCGCCCAGCACGCCCAGCAACTTGAGTAAGCAACTGACCGAGTTGCTCGATAGCACGAAAATCTTGATTATAAAATCCCCAGTCTGCATCCACCACAACAACGAGCGTTAACTTCGGAAAATGATGGCCTTTTGCTAACATTTGCGTACCAATAAGCAATTGTGCCTGCTCATTATTAATTAATTCAATGCGCGCCTGCAGCTCATGTTTTTTGCGGACTTCATCCCTATCAATACGCAAGCTATTAATATCAGGAAATTTGTTGGCAAGATACTCATAAAGCCGCTGTGTGCCTGTGCCAATTGGAATTAATTCAGGGTTTTCGCATTGTTTACACCGTGCAGGAATAGGTTGCGTTAAACCACAGTGATGACAAATAAGGCGATGTCGATGTAATGTTAGATGGCTATCACAAGCGCGGCAATCAACCATCCATCCACAGGCATGACACAGTAAAATAGGTGCAAAACCACGACGATTAATAAATACCAACACCTGATTTTGCTTGCTTAAATGCTCTGCGATTATGGTTAATGTTTTATCAGCTAAACCGTGGTGCATGGTACTCGCGCGTAAATCAACTAATTGGTAGTGCAACGGGTTATTAGTAAGTGCTTTGTGGTTAAGTTGGAGCAAAGTGTATTTTTGCTGGTTGCAATTATGTAGGCTTTCTAAGCTTGGGGTCGCTGAGCCTAAAATAATAGGTATATTGGCTTGATAAGCACGCATTAAGGCTGTATCACGGGCAGAGTAGCGGACATTATCCATTTGCTTTAAGGAACTATCATGTTCTTCATCAATGACAATGAGTCCTAGTTTGGGCATAGGCGTAAAAACTGCGGCTCGCGTACCAATAACCAATTGCGCTAGGTTATGGCTTGCTGCATACCAGGCAGTCAGTCGTTCAGTTTCATTAAGACTTGAATGAAGCGTCACAATATCTTTATCAAACCGTGCGCTAAACCGTTTTAATAATTGCGGCGTTAAGCCAATTTCTGGCACTAAAATGAGTACTTGGCACCCACGAGCAAGCACTTCAGCAATCACTTGTAAATAGACTTCTGTTTTACCACTGCCTGTTATACCTTGTAAAAGAAAACAGCGATAATTGTCTAGACTTTGCTTAATCGTGCTAACCGCGATAGCTTGTTCATCATTGAGAGATAAAGGTGCTGTTTTTAAGCATTTAAGTGCAGGCAGAGCTAGTTTTTTAGAGCTTCGAATAATATTTAATTCAATGAGCTTAGCAAATTGCGTTTTCTTAAACCCCGCTTGTATTAATTCATTGCTATTAATGGCTTGTTGTTGCTCGTTTAAGAAATCAATTAAGGCATGTAGTTTGTGCGCTTTTTTGCTTATTAAAGCATGGGCTTCATTGATTGCTATCGCGAGTTCAAAAAAGTCAATTAAAGGCAGTTCGGTCGAATAGCCTTGACGTAATTTTTTAGGCACCGCTAAAGGTAAGACTTCAGATAGGGGAGATTGATAATAAGTGCTAATCCATTGACACAAAGCCAACGTGTCCTGGGTTAAGAGTGGCTGCTTATCAATGAGTTCGTCAATGGTCTTAAGCGGGATATCTAACTGTGAGCAAGTTACTATGCCAACCACGAATCCTAAGCGTCGTTGTTGGCGGAAGGGAACCCAAACTCTGGCACCAACACCCGGGGAGTGCTCGCCAGCCAAGTAATCAAAATAATCATGATTGGTATGAGGTATACATACTTGGAATAGGGTAATCACAAGTCGTTCCTTTTATTTATTTTTGTCGAGACCACTCATGGCTTGCTGACTGACCAGGTGCAGAAAAGACTTTAACCACCACTTTTTCTATACGATGCCTAACTAATTCTTCACGATCTTTAATCAATTCACTGACAAACCAGCGAGATAATTCTTCAACAGTGATATTAGTTAAAGGCAATAAAGTCACATCTTCTTTCAAAAAAGGTATTTTTTTATGATTAAACGTAAAATAATAATAGGTTTCGTCTTCACTCATCGTTAAAAACGGCGAGTATTGCGGCATTAAAAAAGTCTGATTTAAAAAACGACATAACGTATGGATACGCTCTTTATAATAACGATAATCAAACGTCATGCCATTTTCTTCTACCCAGGTAGTAAGGGCCAGATAAACAGCATACATATGCCCGTGTAGCGGCTCGCGCTCGGTCGCAGAAAAAATGGTAGTATGGCCTGCAGAAAACTTCATTGATTCTTTTTGCAGCTCAACAGTTGTTAAATATTTAGTCATTTATAAGCTTGCTCGTTTATCTTGTAGTTGAAAACCGGTTAAAAACACATCCAAATTCTTAGTTAATCCCATGACTTTAAATAACTCACCCATTTCATTAGGTAAGGTTAATTTTTTGACAGCTTGAGTTGCTTGCATATATGCTCGTTCATCTTTTATTCCCTCAAGTAAACCTAACAAATCATTGGCAAGCAAAAAAGCAGCTTGATTAGTATAACCTGCAACATGCAACTTGGCAGCAACGGCTGCCTCTGCAACCTGAGTAAAGTCAACATGGGCTGTAATGTCTTGTTCGCCTAGATTAGTGAGAAAATTAGTGTGTGCTTGGTGTTTATAATGACACATTAATGTTCCATGGCAACGATCAGGATGATAGTATTCATGCCTAGGAAAACCATAATCAATTAAAATAATAGCACCTTGGTCAAGCATGGCTGCAACCTGTTTTATCCAACCTTCAATAAATAAATTGACTTCCGACTGATAGGGCACGGGTAAGGTAGGTAAGATTTTATCTAAATAGGCCAGTAGACGCGGATTGACGACAGATTTAAATGTTTCACTTAATTCGTTCGTCTGCTCATTAACACTAATATAGCTTTCTAAAAGTCCTTCATCAGTTTTTAAAAAGCGGTGCACAGGCATAGCATCTAATACTTCATTAGCAATAACAACACCATTAAAAGATTTTTCTGGCCAGCGATCAAGCCAGTGTACTAAGTGAGCAAGATGGCTGATTTCTTCATTAATTAAGGCTTGTTGCCTCACCTGTAACGAGCTACTTACTTCTAAAATATGATAGCCTGTTGGCAAGCAGCCTAGTTGCTCCAAGCGTTTAAGCAAATCAACACATAAGCGACCAGAACCTGCCCCAAATTCGAAAAGAATAGGCTCGGATAATAAAGGAAGGAGCTGTTGACATTGATTAGCTAAGGCTTGCCCGTATAGCGGCGTTAATTCTGGCGCGGTAATAAAATCACCTTCAGCACCAAATTTTTCTAGTCCAGCACTATAATAACCAGCGCCAGGATGATATAAGGCGAATTGCATAAAATCAGCAAATGGAATTTCTTTCTGCTGTCGTAAATACTTATAAAGTAAGCTCGATAAATTCATTGTTAGTGTGTGTAATTAAAACGAGGAAACATACCTTGATTCATGATAACAAACAAGCCAATAATCGGGTTGCTTTAGTAACAGGTGCAGCTAGGCGGATTGGGGCTGCCATTGTTCAGCAACTGCATCAAATTGGCTTTAAGGTAGCTATTCATTGTCATCATTCTATCATAGAAGCACAACTTTTAGTCAAATTCTTAAATGATATTAGGTCAGACAGTGCTTGTATTTTACAAGCGGATTTAAGCCAGCCAAATGAATATCAGGATTTAATTAAACACGTTATACAATGGAGCGGAAAATTAGACTTATTAATTAATAATGCGTCAATATTTAAGCGCACCTCTATGAATGCTACTGATTTGGATGATTGGCAAGCACTATTTGCTGTTAATGTACAAGCGCCATTTTTATTAAGCCTTGCTGCCTACCCGCATTTAACACTACAGCAAGGTAGCATTATAAATATTACCGATATCCATGCGGATAAACCGCTACGGGGTTACTCTGTGTACTGCCAAACAAAGGCTGCTTTAGTGATGCAAACTAAATCGCTAGCCAAAGAATTTGCCCCTACAGTACGGGTTAATGCAATAGCACCAGGCGCTATCATTTGGCCAGAAAAAGAAAATACCTTAAATCTTAAAGTACGAGAAGACATTGTTGCCAACACCTTATTAAAACGCCATGGCGATCCAAGCTATATCGCTCAAGCGGTCATTGCTTTAGCAGATAATCCGTTTATTACCGGACAAATATTAAATGTTGACGGCGGTAGAAGTATTAATTAATGAGTTGGTCTATTGTAGGGTAGGAGCAGAGATTTGCTCTAAAAGTACTAAGATTACTGATTTATGCGCAAGCTAACTAGGACGACCAACTTTTACAAGTTAGAGTAATAGTCGCCATGCTTAAAAATAGGCTGTGTATAATAAAAGGAGTTAAAGTGATAACTATATTCTTACGCTTACTTTTTGTTAATTTATTATCTTTAAACTTATATGCTCAAAATCTCATCATTGGTGCTTCTTATTTTAACCCCCCTATGGAAGCCCAAGCAACAAAAGATGGTGTATTTACAGGATTTGAAATTGATCTTCTTAATGAAGTTTGCCGTCGAATTAAAGCCAATTGTATTTATAAGGGCATGACATTTAAAGAAATAATGGATGCTGTTTTATTAGGAAAAATTAATTTAGGTATAGATGGTTTTTTTATTACAAAAGAAAGATTAAATTCTTATTTATTTAGCTTACCTTATTTACAAACTCAAGCCCAGTTATTTACAGCGACTGATTCGAATATTAATAATACAAATATAAATACAGGTAAGAAAATTGGTATAGAAGCGGGTACAGTATTTAAGTCTATTTTAATGAGTATGTATGATAATATATCTATCATTGAATATGCTAACCAACAAGATATGTTACAGGATTTAGTTGATCATAAACTTGATTTGATTATGTTTGATTTTATTGGAGCATCGTATTGGGTGAACAATAGTCAAGGTAAGTTTAAATTTGTTGGTAATGCTATTGCATTTGGTCTAGGTTATGGAATTATGGCTAATCTTAATGAAGAAGTGCTCATTTCTCAAATTAACGATGCATTACAAGCTATGGAAAATGATGGTACTTACTTAGCTATATACTCGCGTTATTTTTAGTTAATCGCCATCTGTTCAATTAATCGCTATTGTGATGATAGACCTATGCCATAGGGCTAATAATTTCTATATTAAAATCAACAGCAAATTTAAATTGCTTCAATATTTATTTTAGCTAATAATGATTAGTTGCTAGCCAGTTAAACGAAACAAAATTAGTTAGGCAATTATTGCTTAAGCGTGTTTCATGTAAAGGAACTACTCATGAATTATATTAGCAAAGGATTTGTGTTAAGCATTATAATTAGCGCGGCATCACCAGCATTTTCATCCATTGGTCATTTGCCTTTAGATAGCCTACAAAGCAAGGAATCTAATCATTACGTGGTAACCCTCAGTGGAGGACCTGCTTGGTCTAATAATAGACATACTCAAATTATTAATTTGGAGCCTGATTTAGTAAAAGCCTATGTTGGTCGTAAAAAGACTTCAACATTAGGTAATGGTGAATTTTTTATAGGCGTACAACGTGCTTTAAATTTTAGATTTGATGGGCAGCTGGGTATTGCATTTTCTGCAAGCTCTGATGTTAGATTAAAGGGTGATGTATGGGATGATGCCGATCCAGAGTTTAACAACTTTAAGTACAAATATAGTATATATAATACTCGTGCTGCCGTAAAAACAAAGTTGTTATTAACAGATATCTCATTTTTTCAGCCTTATCTAAGCGGTAGCATTGGTATTAGTTATAATCATGCAAGAAGTTTTTCTTTAACTCCTAAAATTAGTACTCAACTTACTCCACCTGGGTTTAACTCTCATCGTGAACCTTCTTTTGCTTATACGTTAGGCACAGGCGTGCAAAAGGTTATTGATACTAATTGGCGAGTTGGCCTTGGTTATGAGTTTGCCGATTGGGGAAGAGGTAAATTAAGCCCTACTTTAGAGCAAACAGTTGGAACAGGCTTACAAGTTAATAATATCTATATTCATCAATTACAATTTTCATTAAGTTATATTGCCTAAGGACAGGATTCATGAAGAATTTTATTCAGAAGTTTATTATCTTAATCGCAGCGTTACCCCTAGCTATGCATAGTATATTTTTGCACGCTGGCTCTAAACCAACTTTTAGGATAACTCCTAGTACCCCTACAACTTTGCAAGCACCATTAGATTTTACATTCAGAGTTAATTATCAAGTAACTAATAATACCAAAATAACTCGAACGCTAACTATGGTGCCTATTGAGGGCGTAAAACAAAACGTAGAAGCAGGAAATTGTTCTAAGCCTTTTACACTTGCTGCAGGACAATCATGCACTTTATCCCTACAGATTAATGGCAGTAATTTACGTCCGAGCGGTATCCATGGTGGTCCTGTTATTTGTAAAACGGCTGGTGCGGGTAATAATGCGCCTGACCCTTTTCTCTGCTCGCGGCCACTTAATAAAAATCTACTTCACATAACGCCCTTAAATGCGGCAGCGTCTGGGGTTTTTTTGTATTTTGGTGGTATTTTTCATACTTTACCACAAGTAAATATCAAGCCTTATCTGTTTAATTTACAACGATATGCAGCAACTTTCCCCTTAAATTCGACGCTTCCACTACAAACAGGTTTAGTTAGCGATAGAGGTGATTTTATAATTCTTGGCGGCACAGTTGTAACGGATGTCAATAAAATTAACAGACTTCTTAGTAATTCAATTAGAATTCCATTTAGCTCAACTGATTCATCTGTTTCAAACGATATTGCTAACTTGTTAGCGTACCAAACAGCCAATCATCAAATTATCTTTATTGATAAAAACCTTCGCTATGCAGTTGTAGGTGGACAAACTATTGCTTTAATACCCGATTTTCAAAGTACTTTTAGTGTTTATAGCATGAATTTGCCCAGCACTAGTTATGGTAGCCTTGGTCAATTTCCTGCGAACTTTTCTTATGACCTCTTAGGGTCGCTAGGCTCATTCGTACAAGGGACCGCAACCAAAACAGCTTATGTTTTTGTTGAACCTAACTGCCCTATTTGTCACGAATTTTACCAAAATATAAAACCATATATAGATAGTAACCAAATTACTATCTACTGGATTTTGACTCATTTTATAAGCGATAGTTCACAAGGCAAGGCATGGGCAATTTTAGATGGCCGTGTCCCAGTTGGTTCTGGTTATCCACCTACTGCACTTGGCGCCTGGATGTATAATGAAGATAATTTTAACGTAAATGCGCCCGAAAATATTGGCGGTGGCGGCATACCTGCAATTACTAATCCTTCACCATCCGCTGTACAAGCCCTTAATATAAATGAACAATTTTATTTGCGTTATACCGGCATTATTGGTGTGCCAACCATAGTTTATAAAGATAATGCTGATAAAACTCAGGTTCTTGTAGGTACGCCTAGTGACTATAATGCGCTTATTAATGACATTAGAGGATAATAATCTTTGTTGGCTGAAACAATGGGTGAATATGTCATTCATTGTAAATCAATACTTAGTCAGTAAGTTAAGGATAACGTATGCGACTCGTTCAACCGGTTTGGCTCATTACCTCTATTACAATTAGTATGACGTGGTCTATGACAATGAGTTTTGCAGCAGAAGTAAATTGGCCTGTACCTATTGCTACGCCCTCTCCGTTAGCTACTGCTGCGGCTAACCTAAACACTGCAATGACAACTTATATTGCAGATCCTACACCTGCTAATGCGCAAGCGTTAGCACAAGCGCAAGCCACTTATAACCAGGCCATTGTTGCTGCGCGCACGGATAATCCCACTGCCACCTTGACCGTGAGTGGTGGTAATCAAGACACCATTAATGGTAATAACAGCAGCGCTAATTCTTTTACTCTTAATGATCAGGCTGCCTTCATTCATGCCACTGGTGACAACACAAGCTTGACAATTTTAAATCATGTTGGGAATAGTGGCAGCGCTATTTTGCTAAGTAGTGGAGCAATACTTGATATTAATGCAGAAACAGGTGCACAAGTTATATTTACTAATAATACAGGGGGTGAAGGCGGCGTAATTTATAGCGATAACAGCACACTTAGCCTTAGTAATACAACCTTTGTGAATAATACGGCTGAATTTAGTGGCGGAGCGATTTATAGTAATAACAGTACCCTTATCCTTAATAGTTCTATTTTTATTAATAATGCAGCTGCTGCAGGTGGAGCACTTTTTAGCGCAAATAGCACAATTAGCATTAATGATTCCACCTTTGCTAATAATACAGCTGAATTCAATGGCGGAGTGATTTTTAGCGGGGACAGTGCGCTTGGCCTTTTTAATTCCACTTTTAGTAATAATACAGCCAGTGAAGGCGGAGTACTTTACAGCGCAAATAACACAACTACTGTTAATAATTCCACCTTTGCTAATAATACAGCTAATACCGGCGGAGCAATTTATAATTTGTTTGGCGTACTTAACCTTAATAATTCAACCCTAAGCAATAATATAGCCAATGAGAGAGGCGGAGCAATTTTTAATGATGGGGGTGAATTAAATCTCATTAATTCAACCTTAAACAATAATATAACTAATGGCGCTGGTGGTGCAATTTACAACGGTTTCGGGAGCACACTTAGCCTCACTAATTCGACATTTGCTGGTAATATAGCCAATGAGAGGGGCGGGGCAATTTTTAATGATAGTGCTGCAATATCATTATTAGTAACAGCAAATAATAACGCTTTATTTACTGGAAACATTGTTAATGAGCGAGCTTCATCTATTAATTTTACTGTAGGTGATGGCATTCTCAGCTCCCTTGATATATTCATTGAAGCAGGTGGCGTGCTCGACATGCGTGACCCAATGGACAGTACGGATAATGCAGGTGAGATTGCTATTAGCCAAACTGGTCAAGGGACCTGGCGTCTAGGCGGCGCAAATACCTTTACTTCTGCTGATAATACGGGAAGTACAAATTTCACTGTGAACGAAGGGCAGTTGTATTTATACGCAGACGGCGAGGTTGCTAATGGTAATGCGATTGATCCGTCTGCCTTAGTCACTGCAGGTCGTATTAGCCTTTTAGGGAGTGAGTCAAGTTTTACTTTAGGCACAGGTGCTACCTTAGTTGCTAGTGGCGACAATGCCATAAGTACGGAAGGCAGCATTGTCTTACAAGAGGGCAGCCTCATTCGCGGTGGCAATAGCACTGACCGAGGCGAGCCTGTGGGTGGTATTACCTCAGTCTTACGTTTAAGTGCGGCTAATGATATTACCTTAGCCGGTAAAGTTGCCTTAGCCGCCTTATCAGCAGATGACCAATTTACACTAAGAGGTAATTTGACCGGCAGTGGTGGCCTAAATAAAACAGGTGCTGGGCTTGTCATTTTGGATGGCCTAAACCGTTATAAAGGGGGGACTACGGTGACAGCCGGTATCCTTCGCGCAGGCAGTGCCACAGCGTTCGCTGTGAATACCGCTTATCAGGTTAATGGAGGTACGCTTGACTTAAATGGCTTTGACTTAACCATGTCCTTACTGTCTGGCACGGGTGGTGAGGTAGCTCTTGGCACAGCCGCCTTAACTGTCAATCAACGAAGTAATACAACCTTTGCGGGTGAATTAGTAGGCCAAGGTAATGTTACCAAACAAGGGCAGGGTAGACTCATTCTCACGGGCCAGTCAGCCAATTATACGGGCACCACGCGGGTTAATTCAGGTGAGCTTAGGGTCAATGGCTTATTAGGGGGTGATTTAAGGGTCAGTGCTGCAGGTCGGTTAAGTGGTTCTGGCACCGTCGGTAACACGACAGTCGCAGGTACGATTGCGCCAGGTAATTCGATTGGCACCTTAACCGTTGCAGGTAATTACGTACAAACCGCAGGCTCTGTTTATGACGTTGAGATTAATCCTGCTGGGGCGTCGGATTTAATCAATATCAGTGGGCGTGCCACGTTACAGCCAGGCGCTGGGGTATCGGTGCTAAAAACAGCAGGACTGTATACGCCAGGCACCCGTTACACGATTTTGGCTGCCGAAAATGGTGTCGTTGGCACCTACAGCAACCTGTCGCAAAACTTACCGTTTCTCGAGTTGCTGTTAAATTATGATACGAACCATGTTTATTTAGACATCGCGCGCAATGACCGGCCGTTTAATTCGTTTGCAGTCACACCCAATCAAGCGGAAACCGCCATGGGCGTTGAAAGTTTAGGTGGCGGCAATCGGTTATACGATGCGTTTGTTAATTTAGATAACCCACAAACCATTCAAACGGCTTTAAACGATTTAAGCGGTGAAATCTATGCGTCCACCTTAAGTGCTTTAATGGAAGAAAGCCGCTATGTTCGTGATGCCATGCGTTCGCGTCTAGACAGCAATGACACATTAGCCGAAGCCAAAACACCCAGCGGCCTTGCTTTCTGGGCGCACGGTTTTGGGGCCGCAGGACAATTAGAGGGCAATGGCAATGCCGCCAAACTTGACCGCTCAACCCAAGGCTTTTTTATTGGCGCTGACCAAGCATTTGGCGGGACGGGTCGCTTTGGCGTAGTAGGTGGGTACAGTCAGTCGACTTTTGATGTCGATAGCCGTCATTCTTATAGTGAAAGTGATAACGCACATTTGGGAGCTTATGGCCGCTTGGCGTTTAATCACCTGGTGGCCAGTGCGGGCGCGGCTTACAGCTGGCATACGTTAAGCACGCATCGCACGATTGCCTTCCCAGGTTTTACCAACCTGTTAAACAGCACCGGTGACGCACACACCGCACAAGTAGTTGGTGAATTAGGCTATGAATTAGCCGTTAATTACTTAGACATGAAGCCACTTGTCAATGTGGCTTATGTGGATGTGAAGGCCGACAACTTAACAGAGCAAGGCGGCGATGCCCGCTTACGTGCGCACAAAGCCAGTCAAAGCGTATTGCTCTCAACCCTGGGTGTACAAGAGAAAGGGTTACTTTATCAGACTGACATGTATGCGCTTAATCACCATGTATTCTTAGGTTGGCGCCATGCCTATGATAACTTAACGCCTAAGGCCACCTTTAATTTTGCCGCAGGCAGCGTGCCATTCTTCATTGGTGGCGTACCTATCGCGCAAAATGCGCTTTTAATTGATGCAGGCCTCAATGTGGCAAGGCTCAGCAATAACCTGCATTTATCGGTCTCTTATATTGGCCAATATAGCAATCAGGTCACTGATAATGGGGTGGCCGCACGCCTGACTTGGCAATTTGCTTAATCACTTAATGTTGCGCCAAGGCTGATAGAAAGGCTATGGCGCGATTTCTTTAGCAGAAATATTTTATTAAGCTAATTAGCGGGTTAACTATTAACGGTAAGCAAAATCATTGATAGAAATATCGGCACTGTATCTTAATTTGTTTTTTTACTATATTTGTTATCCCTTTGCTCTTCCTCTTCGTGTTCTTCTTGCCCCTTTCTTTTCGAATCTTTCCAAAACATACTGCTATTAGTTACACTTGCTACTTCTTCTTTGTCTATTTTATTATCTTTGCTAACTTTAGCAATTGGCTCATCTTCTTTAGCTACATCAGTTGTTTCACCTTCCTGGCTCTCAAAATTTTCACGGCGATCACTATTTGTGTTGTTTGCCGTAATAGTTTCAAGCCTAGAGTTGTTATTATCGCTACCTCGACGTAGCTGGGATATTGCTATTGCTTTGTTTACGCAATCCTCATCAACATGAATTGAAGGCTTGGCTAATTTAAGTTGCTCGATAAAAATCATAATGTATTTTTCAGAAAATGAGGATAGCCAAATCAGTTGCTGCTTAGGATCACTCGAGATGTATTTACCATTTTTTGCCCCAATTACCGCTGCAGAAGGATCAGCGCCTCGGCCTAACAGGTTCTCTACATAATCCGTATCATTTCTTTCAGCGGCTCCCGTGACTGCCATCATTAAGGAGAGGTCAGTTTCTTCTTTACTATCTTCTAATAATTCTTCTACATAACTTTTATGACCACCTAAGGCAGCTCCATAAACAGCAATAGAACGAAGCCAAGGTGTTATTTCTAACAACTCTTCTACATATTGTTTATGTCCACCTGCAGCGGCACCTATAATAGTTTCTTCAGAGAATTCTGTAATGTCATTTGAAGCAAACATGAGAGTTAATGTAGCAACATTCTCTTTATTACCGCTCATTGCTGCAAATTTGATAGCCTCTTTAACATCAACATCGCCGCCTTGGGTCAATAATGTTTCAACAAAGTTCATAGCTTCAGGTGATCCAGCTTGAGCTGCTCCCCGGATTGCAAAATTTATATTAACGCCTTCCCTTACGTTTAGTAGCAAATTCTGTACATAATCTATATGCTTACCCAAGGCGGCACCATAAATTAATAAATTGATATCTGCGCCATAATTTAATAAAAATTCTGCTTCTTCGAACTTGCCTTCAAAAGCTAATTGCGAAATGGCTGTCCAACAATAAGGACCATCTTTTTTATGATCATTAATGGGTACTAACTCCATCATTCCTCGTAAAACTGAATCGTCTTTTTTTATAGCGGCATTATAGATATTTTGAAAATTCATTACATAGTCCTGCTTAATTTTTCCAATAGCATTATAGCATTTACTAAAATTTTGAACAATTAGTATTAATATTGATTAATAAGAATGGCCTAATTAGTTTAGAAAGATACTAAATTATTAATAGTAATCATCCAGTTAAACCTCTATGTAGTATTATTCTTTCTTGTTTAGACAAAGTGGAGTTTACAATTTAACTTCGAAATATTTTTTGAATTTTTAGCGGTTTTTATACCGCTTTGCGACCAAGTTAAGACCCGTAAGAGGCAGTTCTACAAGTGCTGGTATCTTTCTGTGTCTCATCTATTTGGGCTTTAGTTGTTAATTCAAAGGCCTTATTAATACAATCATTAACTATCTCTACGACACGCAGCTCATGGGCTTTGAATTCGTTTTCGTTTTTGGGCCAAGCTTCGAGCGCGATTAAAGCTTTTGCTTTTTGATAATAAGGGTTATTAGGACCTAGCTGTTCATTGATATGTAGAACTATTTCTAAAGGAAGGTGACCTAAGGCTCGCTCTCGATTTTCATTGGTATAATTAAAAAAACGATAAAGTGGGCTCGTTTCTGGCGTTTGGATAAGTCTGGCTAGTTGCTTGTTATGAAAATCCGTAACCTTATCGTAAAAAATTTTAGCCATAACTTTTACATAATCTGCAAATGACTGTAAATAACCTTTTATATGCGCCTCATCTCTAACAATTTGCATAATTAATTGAGCGTCTGTGTTAAGCCTCCCACTAAACGAGAGAGTTACTTGTATTGTTTCCAACAATAAATTAAATAAAATACCATTAAAGGAGTTCCTCTCCATTCCACCGCGAGCAAAGATATTAGCAAGGCAATCTGCGTTGGAACTGTTTCTATCTTTTAGAATCTGATTTATTTCTTTACTGCGGCCTCTTTTACTGAATAAATTCCATGTGCAAGGTTCATACTGCTTTAATGCTTTTTTAATTATACCTTCAAAAGCTGAGCGCTCTAAATTATTAACCCAACTATACATCCACTTATTAAAGTGCATTAATGAGTCATTGGTATGTAAATCCGTAAATTGAGAATCTTCTTTAGCTTTCATTATTAGCCTACTTTTTTTATAAAGAGAAATATATTAACCTAAAATTAAATTATTATAATCTTGTTGCTGCATAACGTGTCTTTTAATAAAATCAGTACTGAAATTGATGATGGCCTTTCATTAGTAGGGCCCTAAAAGTCTTTGTGTAGCCCAGACAGCTGGAGGAACTCCTACTAGAGCTTATAAAGGCTGCTTAAATACTGTGCCATGGTTTTATGTCTTATGATGCCGAAATGATCTGTATCTAGCGTATAAATATTTTTAGATTCAAATGCCCATCCTAAAGAAGGATGGCCAATACGTTTCGCGGTTTGCGACGCAACAAGAAGGGTGATGTTATTATTTAAAATAAGCTGGCTTGCATACCTATTAATAGCCAAATAAATTTTTTGGGCAATTGATAACCAAGTTCTTGCATCATGCGCTGGAACATTTAATTGCTTCTCTTGGATGTTAACTAATTCTAGTATTTCATTAAACGCATAATCAATTTGCTCTTCTTTGTATAAGGTAGAGAGCTTTTCAAGAAAATGACTTTCTGTTGCGAGGCCCAAAATTTTTGTTAAAGCTTGTATCAAGGCTTTCGTTTCTTGCGTATACAATTCAGGCGGCAGGTTTTGTAAATAATGGGGGGCAATGGAGTCTATCATGCAAAGTGTTACTTGTTCACCTTGCAACAAAAACCTATTTGTTATTTCATAGGCAATAATGCCTCCAGCTGACCAACCCGCAATGAAATAAGGTCCCTCATCCTGCTTTTCTCTAATTAATTTCATATAATCTAATGCCATTTCCTCTATGGTCTCGTCCATATCCAGCAAATTTTTTAAGCCACGTGCTTTGAGACCATAAATAGGAAAATTAGGACCTAAATGAAATTTTAAGTCATTTACTTGAATATTTCCTGTGACATCGTGAATGAAAAAAATAGCTTGTTTGGTTTTTTTACCAGGCTGTATTTCTACTAAAGGATTATTATCATCAGATAACCTGTTTATTTTTCTAGCTAATGCAGCAATTGTAGGCTTTAGTTGAAACTCAGAAAATGACATAGCGCTTAGCTTGTCTGAATATTTCTTTGCGACTTGCGTCAATAAAGTAAGAAACGCTAGAGAGGTTCCACCTAAGTTATCAAAATGGGTATTAATACCGAAGTCGTTAGTGTTTAAAACCTGCTGCCAAATGGAAAATAAAAACTTTTCTGCCTCATTTCTTGGCGTAATAATGTCTTCTCTGTGGATTCGTTTCAGTACTGTAGCTCGTAAGGTTGTAAAATCAATTTTACCATGATGCGTTATAGGAAATGATGCCAGTAAACCAAAACCACTTGGAATCATGTAGTGGGGGAGTTTTTTCTTTAAGTAATGATCTAGTGCAATTAACGATAAAGAAAAGTTTGTGACACAAAGATAGGCATTTATTCGTGTTAACTGATTAGCTGCAAAAACAATATCGACATACACTTCTGTTATTTCTTCAGAAAAATCGTGTACTATTTTTTCTATTTCTTCAGGGCTAACTAATTGGCCGTGAACCTTTACTTGCCGATCTACTCTTCCTTTAATTACTATATTTTTATTGGGCAAAAATTTTGCTAAATCATGTGTTCTAAATACCCTAACGGTATTATTATCATGATCGGGATGTTTTATGGTTAAAAATTTCTCATTATTTAAAGATTCTAGTTCTAAACCCCAATATCCACGAGCTAAGCCTTCTCCTGCTAAGTATAATTCACCTATACAACCTATCTCCACTGGGTTTAAACAAGTATCTAAAATAAATGCCTCCAAGCCTTCATGCGCTTTTCCCACATGAACGACTGATTTCGGATCATAGATTCCTAGGGACGTGGCTATCGTGACTTCTGTAGGCCCATATCCATTAATAATTAATTTAGTAGGCTGATGCCATTTGTTTAAAATATGCTTAGAAACATGCTCGCCTGTCGTTAAGATTACTCGCAAAGAGTAAAAGCATGCTGGATCTAATTTATTGAGTAATGATGGCGTAAATACCGCTATAGATAAGCTATTGATATTATAATAATGACCTAATGCCTGAGGGTTTAGGCGTATTTCGTGGGGTATTACGTATAATGTGGCACCGCGTCCCAAAGCCAGCATAATTTGCCAAAGATTTGCATCAAAACTAATTGGTGCATAAAGAGCTATTCTATCTTGGGTAGTCACTTCTAAGAATTTATGTGCTGCTAGCATACAATAAGGCAATCCTTTGTGCTCAATTGCGACACCTTTAGGTAGACCTGTAGAGCCAGATGTGTAAATGATGTAGGCTAATTGGTTGCGATCAATAGGTAAATTTAAATTTTCTGCAGCAAGCGAATATAACCCCTCCCTTATTTTGTCTAAATTAATTACATCAATATGGCCTTGATCAGCAAGTTGATGGTGTAATTGATAGTTTGTGATGATGTGCTGTGTTTGGCTGTTTTCTATAAAATAGTTTAGTCTTTGGAGTGGCAAGTTAGGATCTAACGGCACATAAGCCAGACCTGATTTCAAAATAGCTAAAATACTGACAATAAAATCAATAGAATTATTTAGAAAGACCCCTATTCTTGCTTCTTTAGGTAATTTTTTTTTCAAAAGATACTGGGCTAGCTGATTAATTTTAATATTAAGATCATGGTAGCTAATGAGAGTGCCATCAGCATCAACAACAGCTAAATGATGGGGATAGGCATGAACTTTTTCTTCAAAAAAGTGATGGAATGTTTTGAATGGATTGCTATTTAACATAAGTGAAAATCTTAAATCGCTTGTTTAGGGATAAGTAAGGTAATTAAATCGGTTATATCATCAAAAGCCATTTTTTTATTTTTTATTAATTCTTCTGCGGTATAGGCACCTCCCGTCCCTAATTTATTTCCAATAATACCCTTAACTATTTGTGTATGCATTGCAAATAATTATTATAAAAAGGCTTGATTGCAAAAAATTATCAAGAGCGCAAAAATAGGTTCTAGCATGGTAAAAGCTGTTTTCAGCCTCCAAGCTGTTATTGCGATAATTAGTGATTTTACCTCCTGAAAGCATAGAGCGTTTAAATAATGGTACTTTAATGGCTGATTGTATGAAATCAATCTGGGTTTTTGAAGGCACGATGATTATACATAATTTTCAGGGCTTCACTGATTTTAATGGTTTTATTAGGAATAACTACTCTAAGTACCTCGCCTTGCAGAAGCATAAAAACTATATTTTACATTAATCTATAAACTTTTCTTTAAGAAAGTTTCAAGGTTAACTAATCTAGTTAATTCATAGAATGCTGATAAATACTGGCTGATTAGAACATTAAAGAAATAACATACCTGAGCTCGGCTTTATAAAATGGCTTTATAATAATTATAAAATAATCAAATAGATTAATTTTTGTTAAAATATAACATAAATAGAACTTAATGGTTTATAATGGTAGTAATTTAATCCAATTATCAATCATTTTAGGTTGTATCTATGCAAATTACTGAAATTCTTGATCAATTAAAAAAACTTCCGCCTATACTTTTAACACCAGATATAAAAAGCAAAATTGACCAAATTGTAACAATTTGCGATGAAGACTACTCTAATAAAAAATGGCATGGTGCAGACGCTCTTAATCGTATGATTCTTCTTGATGCAAGAGTTGCTGATTTATTGACGCCTGATGTTATTCGCTACCTTTTTACACAAAAAAATCCAACCGATAACGAAAAAACTTATCGAAACGATGGCACTTCAAGCTTTATTAAAGATGTTATTTACTATGGATTTAATCATGGCTTACTAGCCATTAAGTTACTACCCAATAATGAGCTGCCTGGTGTCGATAGCGTACAAAAATCTAAGGATAATCAACAATCTTATCAAGAAAACACGCTTAGAATTGTTAATAGTATTGCGCAAGCTACAAATACTACAAAGGCGGATATTGAAGCTGACAATGAATCTAAACTCTATGAAACGCCATTAAAAGAACAGTTTGAAGTCATCGTCTCTACCATTAATATAGTAAGTCAAAATCCTCAACAAATTGAAGAGCTCATTCAAGCCGGTATAAATAAAAAAGGTCCGTTAGTTTTGCAAGCTGATGCAGGTTTTCAAAATTTAAGTTTAAAAGTTAATGAAAAACTAAATGAAGAGGGAATTCCAGCTAATTTAGATAATTTTTGTGAACGCTTTCTCGTTGACCCTAACTTAGTTTTAGATAAAGATCTAGGTCATTTTATTTGGGATAGAATTCACTTAGAAGCGGCTATCCATAGTAATAAAAAAATTAAAATAGGCGAGCAAGAATATACTTATCAAGATGTTTTACGCAAAATGGTTGAAAAAATTGCTGATAATCCAGATAAATATCCAGAAGCTAAACAGCAGCTCTTTTTAAGATTTTCCATGGTTGAAAATGATTTAAAGAAACGGGCTCCAATACAACACGCTATAGCAAATTATTCTAACTTAAAAAAAGACCAGCAAGAAAATACGGTTAACTATTTCGTAGGACAAATTCTTTCAGGAAGAAGGGACTTGCAAGAATTATTAAAAAAAAATCCTGAACTATATCAAGCCGTTGGCGAAAAAATAGAAGCAATGTATCAAGAGCAAGTTGGGGTATTAAAAAAATATAGACAAACTCTAGCTAAGCGTGCAGAAAAAAAAGACACCGATTCATTTTTTGGCGATAAACAAGATTGTATTACTCAAGCTGATAAAAGAGAAGTCGTGAGCGCCATAAGACAAGGAAATAGGAGATGCTTGTTTTCTTCAGATACATACAATGCCACTGAAGAGATAAACAACGTTATTTTACAAGCCAATGTCGTTAATTCAGCCTTACGGGCAGCAGAACACGTTAACAGCTCTGGGAGCGATAAAGTAATATGTTACACAAGTAAAATGACAGCTTTAAAAAAGTCCCTAGAACAGACTTATGATCTTTATGGTAGTGGCTTTGACATCCTCAAAAAAGACACAGGCAGCTTATCAAGTCAAATTAAACGCTATGTATTAAACTTAGTTAATTTATTGACGCCAGCATTCTTGCATCAAGCCCCTGCTGCTCCGCTTCGACATAAAGGATATACTATTGTAAAGGGAATGGGGCAGTTAGATGAACAAATACAAAAATTTAAAGCGATTAAACTACAATCTAGTGAGTTAAGGTCTTCTGAAGATAGAGCGCAAGCAGAGCCAAATGATTTAGCCTCTAATACTAAGCTCATTTAAACCCTCTGTAATCTCATGGTTTACTTGCAGGAAAAACGTCCTCAAGTTATCAGCGAGTTAAGTGAGAAAACACCTTTTTGGGGTGAAGTAATAGCTGTCCTAAGAATTATATCATCTTCTTCCCTGAATGATGAGAGCATCAATGTCTGTGATTTTTTTTAGCTAGCTCAATTACAGATATAGTTTCACTGAGGCTTAGTTTACATTTAGTATATTTTATAAGGAATATTATGGTGTATTAGTAGAATTTGTGTTATCGCATTGTTTTAGCTCATTTTCTAATCGACATATCTCTTGAGATGTACCATCAATTAATTGGTTTACTCCCATAAAAAATAAATAGCGCTCAGCTGGATCTCTGCCGTCATAACCTTTTGCCTCTTCTTGGTATGCTTCATATCTTTCTTTTGCTTTACTTAGCTCTTCTTCAATTTTTGATCTCATATGAATATCACCTTTTATTAAAATACAAAATTATTTTACAAAGCTTTCTGCTATTAGACAAACTTTATTATAATCATAGAAGTAAGTGGACTACCTCCTATGCGGTTTTGTTAAGATAGTGCTATATATTAAAAGCACACTAATAATAAAAATGGGGTAAGATATGACAATAAAAAAAATATTGTTGTTAGGACTAATCTTTTTTACAAAAGCAGCTTTTGCCGGCGTCGTTCCACCCACTTCAGAGCAAACGAGTAGATTAAGGATTACTAATCAATGTAATAATCCTATCTGGATACAACAAGATTATATTCATACCACTCAAGATCCTATCGTTGTTCAAATCCCGCAAGGGCAAGCTTATGATTATACTATTCCCGATATTGGGCTTGCTGCCACCCGATTTTGGCCAAAAGTTAATTGTAATCAATATGGTTATGATTGCCGATTAGGCGAGTCTACTGCTGTCCCTGATGCGATAGCAAGGGGTATTCAGCACGGCCCCTTTGCCCCAGATATTAACAGTAAATTTGAAGCAACATGGGGTTGTTTACAAGCAATTTTTGATAAAAATCCGAATTTATGTGCTACTAACCCAAGTGCCCCTTCTACCCACCTTAATACCGAGACGTGGTGGAATGGGTCTGCTGTTGATGGTTATACATTACCTTACAACATTGTTGTAAAAAAGGACGAGTCTTCTTGTAAGGATATAGTGACAGGCCAAGTCATAACAAATCCCGGGGTTAATTGTAGTAAATTATCTGTCGATTTTTGCCCAAGAGATGAAAATCTGTCAACCAATGGTAGGTTTAATACGATTAACGGTATTGATGTAACCCATGTCAATTTACAGTGGGTTGATAGAGTGACGCAAGCACCTATTGGTTGCTTTAGTCCATGTGCAAAAATGACAACTGCCCAAGGTAGTGAAAATGGTAATCGGGCTGGTGGATGGAGCGATATTCTTGGTGGGTTAACGCCGCCGTCACCACAAGCTCAAATGTATTGTTGCCCAACCCCGCCTGTATCTTCTGAAGCTTGTAGTGCAGGAGTAGCCCCTAATAGCGCATATTCAATCTCGGTGCATACAAAGCAGCAATGCGATGCTTATACTTATGCTTATGATGATGCAAAAGGGTTAGCTCGATGTGGTGCCCAGACTCAATTTGAAGTCGTTTTTTGTCCTAATTCCAATCCTACCGTGCCTTCTGTTTCAATGACTATGTTTATTCCAACTGGGGTTAGCCTACAAGTAGATGGCAAATTAGTCAGTAATAATCAAGTCGTGTTAATTAAAAATGGTTCTACCATTTCTTTAACAGGTACTCCTAATTCATTTTGTAATGTCAATGTTAATACGCAACAGCAAGCCTCAGGTGCAAGTGGTGATTTATGTTCTAAGTTAGCATTTGATAATACCGCTAAAAGCATTCGATACCTTGGTGATAAGCCTTCAACTTCGTATATTTTAGGCATTCCTAGAGGGATGTCGGTAACTATTAATAACCAAGTTATTAGGTGGGATTCCCCTAATAAAACAGTCCAGCTAGCGCAGGGTGTTACCACAATAGAAATTACAGGCACAACGAAGATAATACGTAGATGCCCCGTGACGCTTAAAGGCGAGAGCTTAACTTGGCCTGCTATTAAAGATTGTCAAGGATTAGTTAATAGTGGTGGCGTCTTATATTTTCCGGCCTTCTAAAAATAATTAGCAATTCTCTATCGTGCCTAAATTAAATTCTTATTTATTAGGCACGATATTTTGCTAACGATTCAGTCATACAGAAGTATGTGGCCCTTTTTATTTACCTTGAGCTTGAGTTTCGATAAGAAGTTAAATCACTCATAAAGCCTGTTGCTTTAAAAATAGGATAAGTGTAACTCACAAGAAGACTTTCGTAACAGCACATGATTTAGTATTAATCTTGTCTCTTGCTTTACCCAACCAAAAAAAACAGACTTCATGAATTATTTTTTCTGAATTTTTTGCCAAAATCCAAGCCTCAACTTCCTGACAAATATTATTATCCATATCCTTATCATTTTGTTGTAGAAAAAAAGCAATTAACCATTTCATTTCTAGACTACCTTGCGGCGGCAATTGGATAGAGGTCGTTTCAACTTGCTTTTCATAAGGAATAGTTAGGCTAATTAATGCTGCTTCTATATTATCTGCGGTATAAAATTGTTCATTTGGGTTTCCTATATAAAATTTGAAACGCGATTGAATTTCATAAATGCCACGATGCCCTCTAAATACAATTAAACCTGATTCGCCACAATCGGCTATTTGTTTAATTATATAGAGTAAATCCGAAGACCAATAAAGGCATTGCGAAGCGATTACCCAATCAAAATATTTTCCGTCAGTATTTTGAGTAAAATAATTCTCAGCAGTACCAATAAAGGTATGAGTTTGAACAGGGATATTAAAGTGATTTTCTGCATACCTTATTGAAGCCTCTAGACTTGGCTCTACGCCAGTTAAAGTAACTTTTGGTGGCATTCTATCTTCATAAGCGGCAATTATTTTTTTAATTAATGCGCCATCGTGGCAACCTAAATCCAAAATATCTAGAGTATGTTTAGGTGGGAAAAAACGAGTATACATTAACTCAATAAGAAGAGATTTTTCACTTGCATTATTAAAATAGGTTTTAAAAAATTCGTTGCTATCGTACATTACCATTTTATTTTCCTAGAATTTAAATTTAATATAAATAAAAATGATTGGGAAACTGCAACCAATTACTAACAGGATAATGCGTTTCAAATGTTTCAATAAATTGAAAAGACAAGGCTTTGCGGGAGTAGTTTGAATGATTTACTGGGCTGCAATGAATAAAATTACCATGAAATAATAATGCATCTCCTGCTTTAACTTCTAACGGAGTATAATAATCATTTTCTGCTTCAAAATCAGGTATATAAACCTCATTAAGTTGCTCAAATTGTCTTGTCTTAGCATGGAGATTAACTCGGGAAACCCACTTTAAAGGCCAATTATTACTACCTATAATGCCATACATACACGCATTTTCTATACAAGCATCCTCTAGGGCTAGCCATAAAACAACAACTGAAGTAGGCTCTGTATAAGCAAAGGTTGATTCTTGGTGCGGCCTGACTTCACTGCCTGCACCATGAGGATACTTAGGAATGTAAACGCTTAAATGACAAATTGGTCTTTTAAATCCTATCCCCCGTAACATTGTTAATAGCATTGGGTGACGGTAAACTATTTGTTGCATCGTTGTGTATTTTTCTATGAGATGCATACCATGTCCAATCCGATTAACAACTTTTTTGTTATTTAATACTTCGTAAAATATATGTGCTTTACAGCTAGATAATTGGAAATAAGGTTCAGTGACATATTCTTTCGAATCTAAATGCGGTTGCAATGGATTTTTTGAGTAAAAGCAAATGATTTCATTATTCCAATTTTGTGCAATATCTAATTCTGCATCTTGTTCAATAATTTCAATTTCATTCATTAATCTAGTTAACATCACTTGATTAATATAATCTTTAAGAATAATAATGCCATTTTGATTGTAATTATTGATTGCTTGATACAAATTAGACTGCAAATCATTAAAGCTATATTTTTTTAAATTACTTGTGGTAGTAGTCTTCATTTGCAGTCCTTTTTTAAATAGCTACAAATGGGCAGATAACTTTTATATCTAGATCAGGGTGTTTTTTTCGCATGATGGTGTAATTTAATGGGGTAATTGCTATTTCTGTAGATGCACTCGCTTGTGCACTAATAAGATGGCCACCAAAAAGCTGAAAATTGGCATCTCCTAAAGCGGCATGAATGTGTATAAACCAACCACTATCAACTAAGGTTATATTGCCAGTCAACGATGCAATCTCATAGGTGTCTTGAAATAATTTTTTAAACTGCTGTTTTGTATTACGATGATAATAACTGATTGTAATATTGGATAAAGCGCCAATTCCACTGATGATTGCTGATTTTAGATCAGCATATGCAGCATAATTTATTATGCTTTCAAATAAATTATCGCCTTCTTTTAGACTTAAAATGAACGGGGAGTTATCGTGTTTAGACATAGTAATCGCTCCTATTGTATATACAATAAAAGCCATCACCAAAAGTTTAATCCTAGGTTCAGTCAGGATGACTTAGAGAGTACCGAACCCTAAAACTTTCTTGACTTAAATTAAATCAATTTCAAGCCGGTATGTCAAGATTTGTAGCCAGGCCAAATTTATAAGCTGTTCTTTAAAAATGCTGCAATGTCATCTAATTTGGTTAACTCATAGAATGCTGGTAAATGTTGGCTGGGCAGGGTATTTTTAAAATAATAGCGTACTAAAGAGCGACTTTGTAAAACGGCTTTGTATTCATTTTCAAGCTTAAATAGACCGTTTAAATGCAGCATAAATAATTCTATTAATTGATTTTTTTCTAACTTGGTAACATTGTTAGTTAATATTTCTTGAAATAGCCATGGCTTGCCAGAGCCCGCTCGAGCTATCATAAAGGCATCGCAGCCAGTCTCATGAACAGCCGCAAGCACAGTTTGGTTGTTTTTTAAGTCACCATTAACAATAATAGGTATAGTAACGGCTTGTTTAATTGCTCTAATCTGCTTTAAATTGCAAGGTATGTCATAGGCGTCATACCATCTTCTTCCGTGAACAATGAGCGCGTCAGCACCTGCGTCTGCGATTTTCTTGGCTAACTCAATATTGACTGTCTCTTCTTCCTGTAGACGAATTTTGACCGTCAAAGGGATATTTATTGACAAACGAACGGCGCTAATGATTTTAATTAGCTGCTCTGGTTGCTCAAGTAGCGCACTTCCGGCTCCCTTTTTACGGATTTTATGTTTAGGACAACCACAATTAATATCAATAATATTAGCGCCTAGGGATGCGAGCTTGTGAGCGGCGGCGGCCATGGTTGTTGGCTCATTGCCGGCAATTTGATAACAAAGCAAATTCTCGTTTGGCGAGCGAAAAAGATAACGCTCGTTATTTTTATGTTTATGTAACACATCTTGTGCTGAAAGCATTTCAGATACACAGTAAGCGGGTGCACTAAAGAGGGAAAATAATTCTCTAAAAGGCGCGCAGCTGTATCCTGCTAAAGGGCCTTGAATTAAGCGATTAGGTAGCGTGAGAGAATTTAAAGAAAACGGTGTATTTAAAAAATTAGTCATAGCCTTTATTTTCGCATAATTTAAGCTAATAGTAATTTAAAATTGCAGAGTCATGGCGAAAACAAATGAGATACATTATGATGAAGAGAGATTAAATTAAGTAGTTTAAATGATGGAAAGACGTTATTACTCGCCCACGGAATTGATGCAAATTGCAACGCAACATGCTAATTGTGCGGATACTTTATTAGGTAGAACATTAGAATTGCATGCACCAGGCTTAGATGAGCATCAAGATTGTTTATTAGCTATTATTTCATTAATGTATATTGCCTTTGATTTAACGCTCAGAGCGTATCTATTGCATGATCATCGCCCAGTAAAGCAGTTTAAAAGCTTATCTGAACTAATTGAATTAAATCGTGACTTAGTCTTTTCTTATCAAGAGCAGCAGCTGCTAAAATCTCTATCGCGGCAGTATGCTTTTCGCAAAGGCATTGATTATGAACTTTGGAAAGACAGACAACAATTCTTAATTTTTTGTCATCAAATAGTCGATTTATATGAGCGATTACAAACCATGATGCCCCTTGAATTGCAAGCGGACTACCATCAATAGAATTTAATATAATGGGCTAGGGATGAGTTAGCACAATGTGTAATCATCATCCTCTAATCTTATAAGTGTTCTAACGTGTTCCTATGTTTGCGCGAGCCATTTGTTTGGTTATTATTTTTGTAAGTTCGACATAACCCTTATAATTTGGGTGTATTTGATCAGGAAAATACTGCTGCCAATTCTTTAGCGCATAGAGCTCACCACCCACATCAATTACTTTACAGTTAGGGCAAATAGATTTAGTTTGCAAGAGTAATTTGTTAGTGGCTAAATTCCGCTCTAAATAAGTATCATTGCGCGGCAGAAGGGTGCTTATGTAGATGGTTGCCTTACTATTTTTAGCACTAAGTTGTTTCGCTATCTTAATAATATTAGTGGCTGTATTTTCTGGCGCCGTGCGATCATTGGTGCCAATCAGTAAGAAATAAGCATCTGTTGTAGGTATTTTATTGATGCGATTTAAGACAGCCTGTGTTGTATCGCCCCCTTCGCCATCATGCTCAAAGCCGAACGTATCTGTGTGGCTGCCTTTAAAATCGTAGCGTAAGCCCTGATCGCGCAGTAAGCAACGCAAATATCGTCCATCTCTAACCCAGGTGATGCTGTCACCTATTGTATCTATCGTTTGTTTAAATTTAGGCTTACGTGTTGTTTCATAAGTTGCTATAGCATAGGTACCTGCTGGTGGTACTACGTTGTTAGCCCAGTCGGTAAGATAAATAGAATAGTTTGTTTGTAAAACAGGGCCACGTTCATTCACGCGAAAAAACCATTGTTTTTTGCCATTAGAAAGTCCGTATAGTTCATCAGGATAAAATAAAACATTGCTTGTTAATTCAGGAATAATAGAGTGACTGGTGATATCTTTTAAGCTAATCGGCCCTAGCTCAGACTTAACTTTAATGGGTTCGTCAAAAAGCAGCTGGCATGAGGTTGCATGCAGAGCGACATTTAACGCTAAACCAGTTAATGTAAATAGGGCGGAAATTAAATTTCTTTTATTAAGCAATGATTTCATAGTTACCTCCTTAAAGCTAATCAGCTATAGGTTAAATAAATTTTAAAAGACCCAAGGTTACGAGTCTCTTATAGCTTTTACTGCCGCTATCTATCGAAATCGCGAGAATTGCAGTTTTTAGCTATTCGACTTGGCATCCATTAAATTTCAAGATAGGATTATCCTTTTTGCACCGGGTAAAAGAAATGGAGCAGTTAGACCTTAGCAAGATAGAAATGATACAACAGCAAATTTTGCAATTAAATGATCATCTTAATCAACGTATTCTTGGGCAGAAGGGGTTAATCTCACGTTTATTAATTGCCTTGCTTGCTGATGGCCATTTACTTGTTGAAGGCGCACCTGGGTTAGCTAAAACACGTGCTGTAAAAGAGTTGTCTTCTGTTGTTGAAGGTAAATTCCATCGTATACAATTTACACCCGATTTACTACCTGGTGATTTAACGGGTACGGATGTTTTTCACCCACAAGACGGTTCCTTTGTCTTTCAACCAGGGCCAGTTTTCCATCATCTTTTATTAGCTGATGAAATCAATCGCGCGCCGGCGAAAGTACAGGCTGCCTTACTTGAGGCAATGGCTGAGCGGCAAGTCACTATTGGTGGCAAAACCTATCCTTTGCCAGAGCTATTTTTAGTGATGGCAACACAAAACCCAATTGAGCAAGAAGGTACCTATCCTTTACCTGAGGCGCAGCTGGATCGTTTCTTAATGTATGTAAGAATTGATTATCCTGATGCTGCAGTTGAACATGATATTTTAAAATTAGCTAGGCGTGAGGCGGCTGGTATTTATACTAATCAACAAGAGGTGACCATTCGCCCTTTAGATCAAAGGACACTTTTTGCCGCACGTCAACATGTTTTACGAGTGCATATGAGTGAGGCCTTAGAAAGTTACCTAGTACAGCTTGTGGTTGCGACTCGTAATCCATCTGCCTATAGTAGTGAATTAAGTCAATGGGTACGTTTTGGGGCAAGCCCGCGGGCAACCATTGCTCTTGACCGCTGCTCTAAAGCACATGCATGGCTTGCTGGGCGAGATTTCGTAACGCCCGATGACATTCATGCTGTAGCTCATGACGTGCTCAGGCATCGTATCTTATTAAGTTATGAAGCAGAAGCTGATGGTATTACGAGTGATGATTTTATTGATTCCTTATTACGCTTAGTGGCAATTCCTTAGGAAAAGCATGACTTACGGGCTTATTACAGAACTTAATGAATTAATTGCTTTAAGGCGCCTCGTTAACCGAAAGCGCGCGCCAATAAACGGGAGAGCAGCAAGAGCTGGCAGTCATTTATCGCGCATACGTGGACGCGGTATGGATTTTGCTGAAGTTAGAAACTATCAAGCGGGTGATGAGATACGCCATATGGAGTGGCGGGTAACAGCGCGTACTGGGCGGCCACACATTAAGGTATATCAAGAGGAGCGAGAAAGGCCTGTCATACTGCTTGTTGATTTTAATCCGTCTATGTTTTTTGGTACCCGGCATGCATTTAAATCCGTGGTTGCCGCGCGCCTGGCTGCATTAATTGCCTGGGCTGCAATAAACCAAGAAGACCGAATTGGTGCTCTTTTATTTTCACCTAAAGAGCACAGTGAATTTATGCCAAAATCACGTCAAGCAGGGGCTTTACCGATATTAGCTGCGCTTAGTTCTTACACGCAGCAGTTTCAGCAATTGCAACTAGAAGATACTGCCGTCCCTTTAAATCATATCTTAATGAAGTTAAATCACGTCACTAGGCCAGGCAGCGTTATTGTCTTGATTAGCGATTTTTATGAACTAAATGAAGAATGTGAAAAATACCTTAGTCGGTTAAAGATGAATAATGATGTGCTCGCTTATCATGTTTGCGATGCATTAGAGTTATCTCCGCCTAAGCCTGCCCTCTATGCCATTACCAATGGTAGACAGGAATTGCTACTAGATACGACCTGCTCTACCTTAGATAAGAACTATAAGGATTGGTGTAACCACCAACAGCTTAAAATCCAGACTTGTTTAAAACGCTTACAAATCCAATATTCGCAAGTAACGGCTGAAATGGATTTATCACAGTTAGTTAATCAGACTTTCCCACGGAGGCGACGTGGTTGATTCACAGCATTTAGCTAAATTACATGATATCCATTTACCTGCACCAATAGGGTGGTGGCCCTTAGCACCCGGTTGGTATATTTTAATCGGCGTCATACTTCTCATTACTGGCATAATTATTACGCTTGTTTATCGACATTATGTGCACGGGTTAGCAAAACGACAAGCTTGCAAAATGCTTGCTGATTATGAGCATGAATACGATAGTGAAGGAAACACAGCTGTGACTTGTGCAAAGATTTCTGAGTTATTGCGGCGGGTTGCTTTAGTCTATTTTCCGAGACAAGATGTGGCAAGCCTGCAGGGTGATGATTGGATTAGCTTTTTAAATAAGACGTCTAAGGGTATTAATTTTAAAGCAGTTCGTCATTGCTTATTAGAGTTGCCTTATCAAAATCAGGTACAATCAATGAACCTAAAACCTTTGTTTACTCGAGCTCATGCCTGGATAAAACAACGAGGTATCCCATGTTCGAACTAGCAATGCCATGGTTTTTAATACTTATTGTAGTTCCGCCACTGCTTTGGTTTTTTTTGCCTCCTACCACCTTAGTTTTGCCTGCGGCCTTAAAGCTGCCATTTTATAAAGCCTTACAAGCAATCATTGCTAAAGAAAAATCAACACTTGCAAGCTCCAGCCGAATTGGCCTATTTTTTATCATTTGGACATTAGTTGTTTTGGCGGCAGCAGGGCCACGTTGGATTGGTGAGCCTATTCCGCTGGCGCGTGAAGGGCGTAATATTATGTTAGCACTTGACTTATCAGGTAGTATGGAACTAAGTGATATGTTACTTAATGGCCAACCAGTTAGCCGTTTAACTGTAGTGAAGAAGGCCGCCGAAGAATTTGTGCGTGCCCGGATAGGAGATAGGATTGGGTTAATTTTATTTGGTACTCAAGCTTACTTACAAACACCCCTAACCTTTGATAGGCATAGTGTATTAATGCGCATTGAGGATGCTACAGTTGGTTTAGCGGGTAAAACGACTTCTATTGGTGATGCGTTGGGACTGGCTGTAAAGCGGCTACAAAATGTGCCCCCTGAAAGCCGAGTTATTATTTTATTAACCGATGGAGCAAATAATTCAGGGGTGTTAGCGCCTTTGAAAGCAGCAGAGTTAGCCAAAGAAGACAAAATTAAAGTTTATACTATTGGCCTAGGATCAGAAGCCGAATTACAAATCCCTAATGATCCATTTTTTAGTTTTAATGCCGGTGCAGACTTAGATGAAAATACCCTGCAGGAAATAGCTAAGCTTACCGGTGGGCGTTATTTTCGTGCAACAGATACTCAATCACTAGAGACTATATATAATACAATTAATAAATTAGAAACGACTTCACAAGAGCAGGCAACAGTGCGGCCGCAAAAAGAGTATTACCCGTGGCCTCTAGCCATGGCCTTGTTTTTATTTTTCTATTGGTTGCTTGAAAAGATAGGATTATTACGGCGATTTCCTTTACCGTGGAGTCGTTCTATACGCGGAGTTACCGAATGATAGCTGATTTTCACTTTCTCCGTCCGTGGTGGTTAGTAAGCTTGTTGCCATTACTCTTATTAGGTTGGCAATTGGCACGCCAGAATTCACGATTACAAGCCTGGAGCGCTGTTTGCGACAGTCATTTACTTGCGCATTTAATAAAATCTAATGGGACAAGTAAGCGGCGTAGTAGTATTTTGCTTTTATTGATAATTGGTATTTTATTAATTATTAGTTTGGCGGGCCCTAGCTGGTCTCGCTTGCCTGTTCCGGCTTTTCAGGCGATACAACCGCGTGTCATTGTGTTGGATATGTCAGAAGATATGCTAGATAATGATTTGACGCCGGATAGGTTAACTCGAGCTAAATTTAAGCTACATGATTTGTTTACTCAAGCAGAAACAGGTCAATTAGGTTTAATTGTTTTTACCAGCGAGCCCTTTGTTGTTTCTCCTTTAACAGAAGATGCAAAAACGATCGATGCCTTATTGTCTTCTTTAACACCAGAAATTATGCCTATCGGCGGTCAACAACTAAGTAGTGCCCTTGAAGAAAGCGCCCAATTAATAAGGCAGGCTGGGTTTAATGAAGGGCAATTATTGTTATTAACCGCATCACCGCCCAATGCTGATTCTGTCAGCGTGGCTAAGAAATTAGCAACTCAAGGGATTGCGACCTCTGTGATGCCAATGGTTGCTGACCAAGCATTAATGCCTTTATTTAAGCCGCTTGCTACAGCAGGGCAGGGCACCGTTTTATCTATAACCGATACACCCACAGAGTTAGCGCAGTGGTTGCGCACGACCAATAAAAAGCAGCAATTTACGCAGAGTGAGTATAAAAATATTCCAGTTTGGCGTGATGAGGGGCGGTGGTTTTTATTGCCGGCTCTTTTTTTATTACTGCCTCTATTTAGACGAGGTTGGCTGCAAAGGATTGATTCATGATGTTAATAAGGCTTTTATTACTTTTGATTGCCTGTAATAGCTATGCGTTTACTTGGGGCGATCTTTGGGCAACGAAAGATCAGCAAGGTCATGAGTTAATGAGAAAGGGCCAATTTAAGCAAGCCCAATCTGTGTTTAATGAGCCTGCTTGGCGCGCTAGTGCTGCTTATCGTGCTGGGGATTATCAAAAAGCAGCACAAACATTTGGTACCTTACAAACCGAACAAGGTTATTATAATCAAGGTAATGCTCTTGCTCATTTAGGTAAGTATGAAGAAGCAATAAATGCTTACAATAAAGCGCTATCATTAAATGCTGCTAATAAGGACGCTCAGTATAATCGTCACTTGCTAGAGGAATTATTAAAAAAACAAAAAGAAAAAGAAGCCAATTCAGAGCAAAATAAAAAGCAACAAGCGAGCGACCCGAAAAATAAGCAAGATCAGCAGGATAAGCAATCCTCTGCACAGAACAAGGAAAAATCTGAGCAACAGCAATCTAATAAAACGGATGAGCAGAAGGATAATTCTGATAAAAATCAGCAAAACCAACAAGCTAATAATCAGCAAAACCAATCAACACAACAGAATTCGCCAGATAATCAAGAGCAAGAGACGGATAAACAGACTAAGCAAAATCAACAAAAACAAGATAATAAACAGCAAACAACAGAAAAAGATAAGCAATCCCCTAATAAAACGCAATCAGCTAAACAAACACAGGCCGAAACGTCTACTGATCGCGAGAAAAAACAGGCTAAAGAACAATGGTTGCGCTTAATTCCAGACGATCCAGGTGGGTTGTTAAGAGAGAAATTTCTTCGTGATTACATTCGCAGACAACATGGGTGGTATCAATGAAAAAACTAATTTTTGCGGCCATTATCGTCCTATATAGTAGCATCATACAAGCTGAATTAAGTGTGCAAGTTGACGCAACAAACGTGCAGAAAGGAGAAACATTTCATCTCATTATCACTAACGACAGTGCGACTACAGGTATTCCTGATTTAACACCTCTGCAAACTAATTTTACCATTGTGGGTACGCAAAGAAGTACAAATTATAGTGTTATTAATGGTAAAGCGACGTCTAGTAATCAATGGATAATCGCACTACTACCAAAAAAAACGGGCAACTTAACTATACCTGCAATACAAGTAGGACAAGAGCATACACCAGCTAAAACAATTGAGGTTACGAAAAGCCAAACTAATGCCACGAGTACAGACGCTGTTAAACAGCAAGATGTTATCCTAAAAGCTGAGCTTAGTAATAATACGCCTTATGTAAATGAGCAAGTTATCTACACAGTCAAATTATATAATAGCCGTCGCTTATTAGATGTTAATTATCAAGGCCCGCAGGTTGATGATGCGCTGCTTATTCCGTTAGGGGATGGAAGGCGTTATCAAGCCGCTGAAAATGGCCGAATTTACGCTGTTGAAGAGCAGCAATATGCTATTTTTCCGCAAAAAAGTGGTGAAATAAAAATTACGCCACCCTCATTTAATGCATTAATTTATGATTCTATGCCAGAGCCTGTTCATATCCAAGCAGCTGCTAGTCAATTAAAGGTAAAATCGGTACCTCTAAATTTCCAAGGAAAAAATTGGTTACCTGCTAAACAAGTTAATTTAGCTGAAAAATATGATCAAACCTTAACCTCGATAGAACAAGGAAATACATTAAGACGTACAGTAACGTTGCAAGCAATAGGGACACCGGCACAATTACTACCCAATTTGACGTTCACAAGTAATGATAAATTTAGTGTTTACCCAGAAAAACCGATTGAAAAAAATAGTTTTCGCCAATTTGAGCTTATTGGTACTACCACATTTAATATTACTTATATATTAAACAAACCAGGAAAAGTCACTATTCCTGCTATCCAGATTCCTTGGTTTAATATAGTAACTAATAAAGAAGAGGTGGCGACATTGCCGGCATTAACCTTAAACGTTATTGCTAGCACTAATAATA